>JAFAWC010000286.1 GCA_019242135.1 Mycobacteriaceae bacterium
GTGGTGAACAACGCCGGGGTGGGCCAGGCGGGCCGGTTCCTCGACACCCCGGCCGACCAGTGGGACCGGGTCCTCGACATCAACCTCGGCGGCGTCGTCAACGGCTGCCGGGCCTTCGCGCGCCGACTCGTGGCGCGCGGCACCGGCGGGCACATCGTCAACGTCGCGTCCGCGGCGGCGTTCGCACCCCTGCAATCGCTTAACGCCTATTGCACCAGCAAGGCGGCGGTGTACATGTTCTCGGACTGCCTTCGGGCCGAACTTGACGCCGCCGGGATCGGTTTGACGACGGTGTGTCCCGGCCCCGTAGCCACCAACATCGTGAGCACCGCCCGGTTCGACGCGCCGCCGGGCAGGGCGTCGCAGGTCTCCGGACGGCGCAGGCAGTGGGAGAAAATATTCGCCGCACGGCGTTATTCCGCCGAGAAGGCGGCTAAGGCGATCGTCTCGGCGGTGCGCAAGAATAAGGCGATCCGTCCGGTGACACCGGAGGCCTACCTGCTCTACGGCACCTCGCGGCTGGCGCCTCAGGCGCTGCGCAGCACGGCCCGCGGACAAGTGATGTAGCTCAGCCGTTGGACGCGATGTCCTCGAGCACCGCGAAAATCGTCCGCGTCGGTACCCCGGTGGCGCCCTTGCCGGTATAGCCCCACGCGCCGCCGGTGTTGTAGGCCGGTCCGGCGATGTCGATGTGGACCCACTGCACGTTGTCGGCAACGAACTCGCGCAGATATGTTCCGGCGACGAGCATTCCGGCATACCGCGAACCACTGACGTTGGCCAGATCGGCGACCGTCGACTTGAGGTCGTCCTTCAACTCTTCGGGCAACGGCATCGGCCAGGCGTTCTCGCCGACCCGCTGGCTGATCGTGGCGACCCTGTCCCGGAAGCCGTCGCTGCCCATCACGCCCGGGGTGCGCGCGCCCAGCGCAACGGTCTGCGCGCCGGTCAGCGTCGACGTCTCGATCAGGTAGGCGGGGTTGTCCTCGCACGCGCGGGTGATCGCGTCGGCAAGGATCAGCCGGCCCTCGGCGTCGGTGTTGAGCACCTCGACGGTGGTGCCGCCGTACTGGGTGAGCACGTCGCCGGGGCGTTGCGCGGTCGCCGACGGCATGTTCTCGGCCATCGGCACCGTGGCGATCACGTCGACGGGCAGTTCGAGCTGGGCGGCCAGCACGGTTGTCGCTATCACCGCCGCGGCACCGCTCATATCGGAGGTCATGTGGTGCATGTTCGACGCCGGCTTGATCGAAATGCCGCCGGTGTCGAAGGTGACGCCCTTACCGACGAGTGCGACCGTCTTGGCTTTCGTGCGCTTGGACGCGCCGCGGTAGGTGATCCGCACCAGCCGCGGCGGACGGGAGGATCCCTGACCCACTCCGATGATTCCGCCGTATCCGCGTTTGGCGAGCGCCTTTTCGTCGAGCACCTCCACGTCCAGACCCGCGGCTTGGGCCAGGGCTTCTGCCCGCGAGGCGAACTCGGCCGGGTACAGATGGCTCGGCGGGGTGTTGACGAGATCGCGGGCGGTGGCCACCGCCGTCGCGATCGCGGCGGCTCGCTCGGCCTCGGCCTTCGTTGCGGCCTTTGTGTTGGGCACGAGTGCCGTGATCTTGCGCAGCCCCGGTTCTTTGGGCGCGGTCTTGGCGCTGCGGAACGCGGTGAACTTGTAAGCGCCCAGGATCAGTCCCTCCACCGCGGCGCCGAGATCAAGGGCCGACAGGGTGGTCACCACAGCCTGCGTCTTGTCCAGCGCTCGGGCGGCCACTCCGGCGGCGCGACGGATGTTGTCGGCGGGCCACTCGTCGCGCGGCGCCCCGAGCCCGACCGTCAGCACA
This sequence comes from Mycobacteriaceae bacterium, assembly GCA_019242135.1. GTDB lineage: Bacteria > Actinomycetota > Actinomycetes > Mycobacteriales > Mycobacteriaceae > Mycobacterium. The sequence goes on from JAFAWC010000286.1 coordinate 1,839, forward strand.
CTCGCGACACCGAGGGAGGCGACCACCACTCGATGCAGTTGCCCGTCGGCACCGGTCGCGCCGAGCGCCCGCAGCGCGTCCTCGATCGCGGCCACGGCCTCGCCGTCCAGGAAGGGTCGTGCCGCGACAACCGTGGCCTGCTCGTCCGCGCTGGCCACCGGTACGATCAGCACGGCGTCGGCCATGCCGCGCCGCGGTAACGACGAGCTGACGGTGACCGCGGGACCTTGGTAGCCGGGTGATGTGCTCACGGCCAATCACCCTATCGTCAGTGCGGTTCGTGCAGCTCGTACGCGGTCACCGGGCCATCGAAACCCTTGAGCGTCAAGGGCTCCGTCGCGGTGGCGGCCCAGTCCGCAAGTTCATCGCGTACTGCCGGGGCAGCGAGGATCTGCTGCGGCTTCGCGGCGGCCACCAGCCGGGCGGCCATGTTCACGGTGGTGCCGAAGTAGTCCCCGTTGATCGCCAGAATCTCGCCGTAGCCCAATCCGGCACGCACATTCAGCCCGGCCTCGGCGGCTTTCGGGTGGTTGACGAGGTCGACCGCCGCCTTGGCGAGCAGCGATGCGGTCGAACTGACCCACATGACTTCGTCGCCGATGAACTTCACCACCCGGCCGCTGTCGGCATGAACCACGTCGGTGACGGTGGTGGCGAACTCGTTGAGCAGCATCGACAGTTCCGCGGGCATGAGTAGCTGCGTCAACGCGGTGAAGCCGGACAGATCAGCGAACCCGACACCACACACGACGCTGGCCGACGAGTCGCGGATGACGCCTTCGAAGTAGGTTCGGGCACTGATCAGGTGATGGCGGTGAACGGCGTCGATGAGGCTGCCGATCCGGGGAATGAACTCCGCGACGGCTCGGTACGCCTGTGCGGTGGCCAGTTCGTCATGGGTGTGGTTGATCTGGATGTCCGGTGTTCCGGCGCGCACCACCGCCGACTCGGCTTCGGCCAGCCGGGCCATCGCCGAGCCGAGCACGCGCAGGAAGCCGAACGCGCCCTCGGCACCTATGACCAGCTTCATCCGGAACCACGCCGCCAGGCCGTCGACGTCGGCCTGGCTCAACGCCGGGTGGTCCGGGCCGGCGACGGTCAGGCCAAGCAGTGCCCAGGCCCGGGTGACATCCTCGACCGGTACCGCCAGTGCCTCGGCGGCCGTGCGCAGGCTGTACGTCGGGCGGCCCGACCACTGCAGTACGTCGCCCGCCAGACCGAACAGCCGGCCCCGGGTCTCGGCCTCGACCATCTCTTCGACGGTGAACCCGAGGCTGTCCAGGTACTTGATGAGACCGTCTCGCTCCCGGGCATTCGCGATTCCGGCGGCTTCCAGCGCTTCGAAATCGACCACCTTGATGAGTCTGCCAGCCGCGGGGCCGATTAGGGTGGCCGCCAATGACCGACATCCTGCGCGGGCCGCTCGAAGACCGCCACCGTGAACTTGGGGCGGCGTTCGCCGAGTTCAGCGGCTGGCTGATGCCGGTGTCCTACGCGGGCACGGTCGCCGAGCACACCGCCACCCGCACGGGCGTCGGCCTGTTCGACGTCAGCCACCTCGGCAAGGCCTCGGTGCGGGGCCCGCAGGCCGCGGCGTTCGTCAACTCCGTGCTGACCAACGACCTGCGCCGGATTGTTCCGGGCAAGGCGCAGTACACGTTGTGCTGCAACGAATCCGGCGGTGTCATCGACGACCTCATCGTTTACTACGTTTCCGAAGACGAGCTGTTTCTGGTGCCGAATGCCGCCAACACGGCCGCGGTGGTTGATGCGATGAAAGCCGCTGCTCCTCAGGGGATTTCTGTGACCAACGAGCACCGGTCGTACGCGGTGCTGGCCGTGCAGGGCCCGCGTTCGGCCGATGTGCTGATCCGGCTCGGGCTTCCGACCACTATGGACTACATGGGGTTCGTCGACGCGGTGTTCGACAAAGTGTCGGTCAGGGTGTGCCGCACCGGATACACCGGCGAGCACGGCTATGAGCTGTTGCCGCCGTGGGATGAGGCCCCCGTTGTTTTCGACGCGCTGGCAGATGTCGTGGTCGAGCTGGGCGGCCAGCCGGCGGGGCTGGGCGCCCGTGACACGCTGCGCACCGAGATGGGGTATCCGCTGCACGGCCATGAGCTGGCACTTGACATCTCGCCGCTGCAGGCGCGTTGCGGGTGGGCCATCGGGTGGAAGAAGGACGCTTTCTGGGGTCGCGAGGCGCTGCTCGCCGAGAAGTCGGCTGGCCCACGACGGCTGCTGCGCGGCCTGCGCGCGACCGGTCGCGGCGTGCTTCGCCCGCAGCTGACGGTAACCTCCGACGGTACCCGCGTCGGCGCCACCACGTCGGGAACGTTTTCTCCCACACTTAAACTCGGCATCGGACTGGCGTTGATCGACGCGACCGCGGGCATCGAGACCGGCCAGCGTGTCGATGTCGACGTCCGTGGTCGCACGCTGGAGTGCGAAGTGGTCGATCCGCCGTTCGTCGAGACGAAAACTCGCTAGCGCGCCGACGTACAATCTCTCGCATGGAAGGCGGTGCCCTTGAGTTCGCGGTCGAACGCAACCCGCATCCTGCAACCGACGAGCAGCGGACCGCGATCATGGCGAATCCGCCGTTCGGCCAGTACCACACCGATCACATGGTGTCGATCGACTGGGACGGTCAAAAGCGTGCCGACGGCCAGGGTTGGCGCAACGCACGGGTGATGCCGTACGGCCCGATCCAGTTGGAGCCGTCGGCGATCATGCTGCACTACGCGCAGGGTGTTTTCGAGGGCCTGAAAGCGTACCGATGGTCGGACGGGTCCATCGTGTCGTTTCGGCCGCAGGCCAACGCGGCGCGGTTGCGATCGTCGTCGCGGCGCCTGGCGATCCCCGAGTTGCCCGATGAACTGTTCATCGAGTCGCTGCGGCAACTGATCGCGGTGGACGGCGCGTGGGTGCCGCCGTCGGGCGGCGAAGAGTCGCTGTATTTGCGCCCGTTCGTGTTCGCCACCGAGCCCGGGCTGGGTGTGCGACCGGCCAAGCAGTACCGCTACCTGGTGATCGCGGCACCGGCCGGTGCGTACTTCCCTCGCGGTATCAAGCCGGTCAGCGTGTGGCTGTCCACCGAGTACGTGCGCGCCGCGCCCGGGGGCACCGGCGCCGCCAAGTTCGGTGGCAACTACGCCGCCTCGCTGCTTGCCCAGGCCGAGGCCGCGAAAAACGGCTGCGACCAGGTGGTCTGGCTGGACGCCGTCGAACGCCGCTTCGTCGAGGAAATGGGCGGAATGAACCTGTTTTTCGTGTTCGGCAGCGGAGGCTCGGCCAGGCTGGTCACCCCCGAACTCACCGGCACGCTGTTGCCGGGCATCACTCGTGACTCACTGTTGCAGCTGGCCACTGATGCGGGCTTCGCGGTCGAAGAACGCAAGATCGACGTGGACGAATGGCAGAAAAAGGCGGCCGCGGGGGAGATCACCGAGGTGTTCGCATGCGGCACGGCGGCCGTGATCACGCCGGTGTCGTCGGTCTGTTACGCCGACGGTAAGTTCACCATCGCCGACGGTGAGCCCGGCGAGGTGACGATGG
>JAFAWC010000303.1 GCA_019242135.1 Mycobacteriaceae bacterium
CCAAGCGACGGAGCACCCGTGAGCGCCCCGTTGATCCGGCAATGGCTAGCCGAGGGCATGTTGGACCTGCCGCTGCCGGGTTCGGGTGCCACCGCGCGGCGCTGGAGCCGACTCACCGGCCTCGCCGAGATCGACATCGTGGCGGGACGGCTCGCCGAGGCTCACGCGGACGCGGTCGCGATTCTTGCCGAGCTCGGCGCGAAGAGCCCGGCCCCAGATCAGCTCTGGGGCGTGTGGGCTGCCGAATCACCTGGGGCAACGTTGTGTGCGCGCGGCAGCGGTGACGTGGTGACGCTGGCGGGCACCAAGGCGTGGTGTTCGGGTGCCGGGCTGTGCTCCCACGCGTTGGTGACTGCGCACCTGACCGGCGGGTCAACCGGGTTGTTCGCAGTCACGTTGGGTCACGACGCAATTCGGCCGCTGCCCGCCACGTGGCATAACCCCGGGATGCGGACATCGGACACCCGATCCGTTGAGTTCAGCGACGCCCCCGCCGCGCCGGTGGGACGCGCAGATGAATACCTGAGGCGTCCCGGATTTTGGCACGGCGCGGCCGGTGTGGCGGCGTGCTGGCTCGGCGGCGCCAAGGCCGTTGCGGCGCCGCTGTATCGGGCCGGCGCCGACGAGTCGGCCGAGCCGCACGCGCTGGCCCATCTCGGGGCGGTCGACGCGGCCATCGCCGCCGCCGAGGCCATCTTGCTGTCGACCGCTGCTCGCGTCGACGCCGACCCTGGCGACAGGTGCGGGGAAGCGGAAGTGCTGGCCCGACAAACACGCGCAGTCGTCGAGACCGCCGTCGAGGAGGCCATCGGACGCACCGGGCGCGCGCTGGGGCCCGGCCCGCTCGTGCTGCAGACCGACCATGCCCGCAGGGTGGCTGACCTGATGATCTACGTGCGCCAAAGCCATGCCGAGCGCGACCTGGCCAGGCTGGGAAGACTGGTTGGGACGCGGCGATGAGCCCAGCGGCAATCGGCAACGGCGCCCGCTTCGCCGCGCGACCGGTCGGCGATGGCGGAACCCCGACGCCGCTGTGGGTCACCCGGGCCCGGTCCTTTCCGACGTTGGACCTGCACGGGTGCCCTGGGCTGGTGGTGGTCGGCGCGCATCCCGATGACGAGACACTGGGGCTGGGCGGGTTGATCGGCGCCCTTTGTCGCGCCGGGATCTCGGTGGAGGTCGTGTCAGCAAGTGACGGGGGCGCCGCGTACCCCAATATGAGCCGAGCCGAGTGCAGCCGGTTGGAACGGCTTCGTCGACTCGAATTAGTCGGGGCAACAACGGTTCTCGGGGTCACCAACAGACGTCATCTCGGGCTGCCCGACGGCGAGCTGGCTGATCACGAGGCGTGGCTGGCCGATCGGCTCACCGCACTGCTCGCCCGCCGAGCGCGCGGCATCTGGTGTGCGGCCACATGGCGCGGTGACGGGCATCCCGATCACGAGGCCGTCGGGCGCGCGACCGCCCTTGCCGCACGTCGCACCGGCGCGGTCCTTTTGGAGTATCCGGTGTGGATGTGGCACTGGGCTCAGCCCGACGACCGGCTGGTGCCGTGGCCGCGGGCCCGGGCGGTGCCGCTGACCGGTGCAGACGTCGACCGCAAACACGCTGCGGTGCAGTGCTTCCGCAGTCAGCTGCAGGCACCCCGCCAAGGCGACATGCCTATCCTGCCGCCCTTTGTGCTGCAAAGACTGCTCGCCGTCGGGGAGGTGGTGTTCTGCTGAGCGGGCGCCTTGATGATTCCTACTTCGACGCCATGTACGCAGCGTCCGCTGATCCGTGGCAGCTGCTGACCCGCTGGTATGAGCACCGCAAATACGCGATCACGCTAGCGCTGCTGCCGCACCGACATTACCGGCACGCATTCGAGCCGGGGTGCTCCATCGGAACGTTGACCCAGCGGCTGGCGCACCGGTGCGACGCGATCACGGCCGCTGACGTCGCCGCCGACGCCCTCCGCCGCGCCGATCGACGGCTGCGAACGGCCGGCGTTCGTGAGCGCGTGCGTCTCGTCCGGCAGTCGCTCGATGATCCTTGGCCGGCAGTCGATTTCGACCTTATCGTGTTATCCGAGGTCGGCTACTATCTGCATGCCGACACGCTGCGCGCCACCCTCGATCGCGAACTGGCGCAACGACCAGGCGCCACGCTGATCACCGCTCACTGGCGACACCTTGTCTCCGACTATCCGATCGGCGGTGACCAGGTGCATGACATCGTCGCGGCGACAACGAACGTCCAGCTCGTGGGGGGCTATCGCGACCGTGACGTTGTCATTGACGTATTCAGTATCGGGGCCGCCGTGTCCGTCGCCGAGCGTGAGGGCGTGCCCGGCTCGTCTAGAATCCCGTGATGTCTTGATGGGCGGTGTATCTGTCGTAACACACGGCGCTGAGGCGTCGTTGTGTGCTTGACAGCAGCAGGTTTTGGCGGACCTTCGGGCGTCAGTGTTCAGCAGGCGCCCTGGCAGCGCGCCGGCGGCCAACGGCCGCTCTCACCAGGTGGGCGCCGACCGCCGCGAACAGCAGCATGATCCACACCTCCAGCGGAGGGTGGGTGAGTTCGGCCGTGAAAACGGCGGCGAACACCGGAGCATGCTGGGTGATGCCCAGCACCGCTGCGCCCCCAATCAGCGCCAGCGTCGGGACGCTGGCCTGCGAACCGAGATGATTGAGCGCCAGCGCCACGAAGGCTCCCGTCGCGACGCCTGTCGACAGGGCGGGCGTGAGCAGGCCGCCGACCGCACCGGCCCTGATGAACAGCGCGGTCAACACCGGTTTGAGCAACATCGCGACGGTCACCGCGATCAGTGTGTCGCCGCCTGCGAGACTTTCCAGCACAATGCTCTTGCCGTTGCCCGGCATCTGCGGCATCCAGATCGACACTATGCCGGTCGTCAGGCCCGCGAGACCGACCGTGGGGATCAGAGTCCACGATTTCACCAACGTCTTGGGCCTGGCCCGCGCGATCAGACTGTTGAAAGCGGTGCCGACCACCGCAGCCAGCGGCATCGCGGTGATCGCGAACAGGCTGGCCTTCCAAGTGAAATGCGTCTCCGGCCAGACGAATGTCGGCGCTCCGTGAGTGATCGGCCACACCGTGACAGTCGCGATGCACGAGGTGGCGACCGCAACGAGCACCGGAAGGGGACGCCAACTTCGCAGCACGATGCCCAGGGCGAACAGCACCCCGGCGGCCGGCACGTTGTACACCGCCGCCAGCCCGGCGCCAGCCGCGCAGCCGAGCAGAATCTGGCGGTGCGCGGGCGCAATCGATCCGGAACGAATCCATACTTCCGTCAGCGACGCCGCGAACAGCCGGGGCGCTTGCTCACGGCCGAGCGACGCACCGGAACCGACGGCGAGGACCTGCAGCAGCGCGTCGATTCCCATCGGGCCGTGTGCAAATGGCCGACCCGACCGGATCTGCTCGGTGAGTCCAGGAATCGTGGCTTTGCGACGGAGCAGCCACCACCCCAGCCCGGCGAGTGCGCAGCCGACGGCCGGACCGAACAACCGGCGGCCGAACGGGGCGGCCCGGACTCCGGTGAGCAGCGGTCCCTGCGTATAGCCGTACACGAGGTGCTCGATGGCCTTGACGAGCAGCGTTGTGAAGCCGCCGGCGATCCCGCTGACCACGCCTGTGACGAGAATCGCGGCGGCGAACGTGAGGTACTGCTGACGGACGGTCATTGAGTTTGGTTGCGGTTCCAC
>JAFAWC010000367.1 GCA_019242135.1 Mycobacteriaceae bacterium
GAGCCGGCCTGGATGCGCAGGATCTGCTTCGCGTGGTTCCACTCGTAGAGCGCCCTGGTCCGGCTGCAGTGCTACGAGGGTGTCGACGAGTCCAGGGCGCTCTACGAGTGGAACCACGCGAAGCAGATCCTGCGCATCCAGGCCGGCTCCGGCGACTGGGAGCACACCAAGACCGACGTCTTCTCCGAGGAGTTCCTGCTGTCGCGGCCGCTGCTGACCGCGATCAGGCGCACCGAGCCCACCGTCCTGCTGATCGACGAGACCGATAAGGCCGACATCGAGATCGAGGGCCTGCTACTCGAAGTGCTCAGCGACTTCGCGGTCACCGTGCCCGAACTCGGCACGATCACCGCCGAGCGGGCGCCGTTTGTCCTGTTGACCTCCAACGCGACTCGTGAACTCTCCGAGGCGCTCAAACGCCGCTGCCTGTTCCTGCACATCGACTTCCCCGATCCGGCCCTGGAGCGCCGCATTCTGTTGTCGAGGGTGCCCGAGCTGCCCGAGCACCTGGCCGAAGAATTGGTGCGGATCATCGGGGTGTTGCGTGGCATGCAGCTCAAGAAGCTGCCGTCGGTGGCCGAGACGATCGACTGGGGCCGAACATTGTTGGCGCTCGGGCTGGACACCATCGATGACGCCACGATCGCCTCGACGATGGGTGTGGTGCTCAAGCACCAGTCCGACGTCACCCGCGCCGCCGGCGAGCTGAGATTGAACTGATGGCCGCCCGCCGCACCCGTCCGCCCCAGCCGTTGGCCCCGCACGGTCTGCCCGGGCACCTCGTCGGCTTCGTGGAGGCGCTGCGTGCCCAGGGGATTTCGGTCGGCCCGTCGGAGACGGTGGACGCCGGTCGGGTGATGAGCGTGTTGGGGCTCAGCGACCGCGAGGCGCTGCGGGAGGGGATCGCGTGCGCGGTTTTGCGCAGGCCCGACCACCGCGACACCTACGACGCGATGTTCGACCTGTGGTTTCCGGCCGCGCTCGGTGCGCGGGCGGGCGCGACCGAACAGACCGAATTGACCGACGACGACGCCGAACCGCACGATGACATAGAGGCGCTGCGCGCTCAGCTCCTCGAATTGCTCGGTGAAGAGGCCGACTCCGATGGCGACGATCGGCTGCAGGCGATGATCGCGCGCATCGTCGAGGCGTATGGCCGATACAGCTCCAGCCGCGGCACGTCGTACTCGTCGTATCAGGCGCTCAAGACGATGGCGCTGGAGCAGCTCGAGGCGCGACTGCTCGCCGGGTTGCTCGCGCCGTACGGCGAAACACCCACACCCACGCAGGAGCAGATCGCCAAAGCGATAGCAACCCAACGTATTTCGCAGCTCAGGAAGATGGTGGAGGCCGAGACCAAGCGGCGCACGGCCGAGCAACTCGGCCGCGACCACGTCACGATGTACGGCATCCCGCAGCTGTCGGAGAACGTCGAGTTCCTGCGCGCATCGGGGGAGCAGCTGAAGCAGATGCGTCGCGTGGTGGCCCCGCTGGCCCGTACCCTCGCCACCCGGCTGGCTGCCCGGCGACAACGGTCGCGCGCTGGCGAGATCGATCTGCGCAAGACGCTGCGCAAATCGATGAACACCGGCGGTGTGCCGATCGACGTGGTGCTGCGCAAGCCGCGCCCGGCCCGCCCGGAACTGGTGGTGCTCTGCGATGTGTCGGGCTCGGTGGCCGGTTTCAGCCACTTCACGCTTCTGCTCGTGCACGCCCTGCGCCAGCAGTTCTCCCGTGTTCGCGTGTTCGCGTTCATCGACACCTCCGACGAAGTCACCCACCTGTTCGGCCCGGAGGCGGACCTGGCGATGGCGGTGCAGCGGATCACCCGCGAGTCCGGCGTGTACACCCGCGACGGGCACAGCGACTATGGCAACGCGTTCACGTCGTTCACCGAGAAGTACCCCACGGTGCTGTCGCCGCGCAGCTCGCTGCTGATTCTCGGCGACGGGCGCAACAATTACCGCAACCCCGAGACAGAGGTGCTGCACCGGATGGTCATCGAGAGCAGGCATGCCCACTGGTTGAACCCCGAGCCGCGGCATCTGTGGGGCAGCGGCGATTCGGCGGTGCCGCGGTATCAGGACGTGATCCCGATGCATGAAACCCGCAACGCAAAGCAGCTGGCCGAGGTGATCGACGGGCTGCTGCCGACCTAGTGGGTCGCGGCGGCCAGCGCTGCCACCACGACGATCTGCGCGACGCAGAACAACAACGGGACGAAAAAGGACAGCCGCCGCCGGCGCCGGATCACCAGCATCACGTCGAGGATGATCAGCACCGCGCTGACGCCCACCGCGGTCCAGGCAGAACCGATGAGCCAACTGTCACGGCAGTCGAGGTTGTGCGTCCGGCACCGGGACTCGGAGTGTTTCTCCGATGAGTAGAGGCTGACCGCCCAAGCGACCGTGTAGAACACCAGCAGGCCATGGGCGATGAGCAACACGATCGTGGCGGCGGTATCGCCGCGGTGGCGGGAGACTGCGGCGTCGCGGCTGGACACCGCCCGATTCTGTCGGTTTGCGTCGGCTGTCGTGCGTGAAATCCGGGCATCCGTCGCCAAGTAAGCTGCCCAAACGTGGCGGCAGGCGGAAACCGGCTCGGTGTGATGGGTGGCACCTTCGACCCCATCCACAACGGGCACCTGGTCGCCGCGAGTGAGGTCGCCGACCGGTTCGGTCTCGAAGAGGTGGTGTTCGTCCCGACGGGGGAGCCGTGGCAGAAGCACGGTAGGCGCGTGACCGCCGCGGAGGACCGCTACCTGATGACGGTGATCGCGACGGCCAGCAATCCCCGGTTCTCGGTGAGCCGCGTCGACATCGACCGCGGCGGGCGCACCTACACCAAGGACACGTTGCGTGACCTGCACGCGCTGCGCCCCGAGAGCGAGCTGTACTTCATCACCGGGGCCGACGCGCTCGCCTCGATTTTGACCTGGCAGGACGTTGAGGAGCTGTTCTCGCTGGCCCGTTTCGTCGGTGTCAGCCGGCCCGGCTACGCGCTGGACGCCGGGCACGTTTCCGAGAAGTTGACGTCGCTGCCGTCCGACGCGTTGACATTGCTGGAGGTGCCCGCGCTGGCGATCTCGTCCACCGACTGCCGCGCCCGGGCGGCCGACAACCGGCCGATCTGGTACCTGGTGCCCGACGGGGTGGTGCAGTACGTCGCCAAGCGGGGCCTGTATGACGGCAAGGATGGCTCGTGACCGCTTCCGAGGAGGCCATGCAGATGGCCACGACCGCCGCGCGAGCTGCTGCGTCCAAGCTCGCCGACAACGTCGTCGTCATCGACGTGTCCGAGCAGCTGGTGATCACCGACGCGTTCGTGATCGCGTCGGCGTCCAACGAGCGGCAGGTCAACGCCATCGTCGACGAGGTCGAGGAGAAGATGCGTCGCGCGGGCTACAAACCCGCCCGCCGGGAGGGCGCCCGTGAAGGGCGGTGGACCCTGCTCGACTACATCGAGATCGTCGTGCACATCCAGCATGAGGACGAACGCGACTTTTACGCGCTGGATCGGTTGTGGCGGGACTGCCCGGAGATTCGGGTCGACCTCGATCAGCCGCTCGCCGCGGGTCCGGAGTCGTCCGCGTGAGGGTGAGGCGACTGGTGATGCTGCGGCACGGCCAAACCGAGTTCAACGCCGCCAACCGGATGCAGGGGCAGCTGGACACCGCGCTTTCGGAGCTCGGCCGCGAGCAGGCGCTCGCGGCGACCTCGGTGCTGGCCAAGCTCGATCCGCTGCTCATCGTGTCCTCGGATCTGCGCCGTGCCTATCACACCGCCGTGCTGCTCGCAGAGCGCATCGGGTCGCCGGTGGTCGTCGACGAGCGGCTGCGGGAGACGCACCTGGGTGACTGGCAGGGCATGACCCACAGCGAGGTCGACGCGGCCGCGCCGGGCGCCAGAATCGCATGGCGAAACGACGCGACGTGGGCCCCCCACGGCGGGGAGAGCCGTGTCGACGTTGCCCGCCGCGGCCTGCCGGTCGTCTCCGAACTGGTTGCCTCCGAATCTGATTGGGGTGTCGACGAGCCCTACCGGCCGGTGGTGCTGGTGGCCCACGGCGGGCTGATCGCGGCGTTGACCGCGAAGCTTCTCGGTTTGCCCGTCGACAATTGGCCGGTGCTCGGGGGGATGGGAAACGCCAGCTGGGCACAGCTGTCCGGATATTCCGCCGCCGACGCCTCCGCCTCCGACATCCGCTGGCGGCTGGATGTCTGGAACGCCTCGGCCCAGGTCAGCGGCGATGTCCTCTAACGAGCGTCCCACGGCGCTGCTGATCTTCGCCGATTCGCTGGCCTATTACGGGCCCACGGGCGGGCTGCCCGCCGACGATCCCCGGATCTGGCCGAACATCGTTGGCTCCCAGCTCGGTTGGGAGGTCGAGCTGATCGGCCGGATCGGCTGGACATGTCGCGACGTGTGGTGGGCAGCGACCCAAGATCCCCGGGCCTGGGCGGCGCTGCCGCGCGCGGGCGCGGTGATCTTCGCGACCGGCGGCATGGACTCGTTGCCGTCGCCGTTGCCGACCGCGTTGCGCGAGCTGATCCGCTATGTGCGTCCGCCCTGGCTGCGTCGTTGGGTGCGTGACGGGTACTGCTGGGTGCAGCCGAAACTATCTCCGGTGGCCAGATCAGCTCTGCCGCCGCGATTGTCGGCCGAGTATCTGGAAATGACGCGCAGCGCGGTGGATTTCAACCGGCCCGGCATCCCGATCGTGGCGTCGCTCCCGTCTGTGCACATCGCCCAGACCTATGGGCGCGCCCACCATGGGCGCGAGGGCACGGCGACAGCGATCACCGAATGGGCTTGCCGACACGGTGTTCCGCTGGTTGACTTGAAAGCCGCGGTGGCATCCCATGTGATGGGCGGACACGGCAATCCCGACGGAATCCACTGGAACTTCGAGGCGCATGAGGCGGTCGCCGAGCACATGCTGAAGGCACTGTCGCAAGCCGGTGTGAAACAAGACGGCTGACGACCATGCCAGTGATAGTCGTCACCGATTCGTCTTCGCGGTTGTGCGAAAACGACCGCGATAGGTGGGGGATTCGGCAGGTACCGCTGCACATCCTTTCCGACGGCCACGATTACCGGGACGGCGTCGATGAGATACCGGCCGATATTCTGACTCGGCCGAACCTCACTACGGCAGGAGCCACGCCCGCCGAGTTGAGCGCAGCCTATGGCCAGGCGTTGCACGACAGCGCGGGCGAGGGTGTAGTGGCCGTGCATGTTTCGGCCGCCTTGTCGTCCACGCTCACCTCGGCCGAGCAGGCGGCCCGCCAGTTCAGCGGTGCGGTCCGGGTCGTCAATTCGAGATCGGTCGCGATGGCGACCGGGTTTGCCGCACTGGCGGCCGCCCGAGCGGCCGCCGACGGCTACGACCTCGATGCCGTTGAGGCCGAAGCGCTCTCCGCATCACAGCGGGTACGCGGCTACGTGGTTGTGCACCGACTGGACAACCTGCGCCGCAGCGGCCGGATCGGCACCGCGGCGTCGTGGCTGAGCACCGCGTTGGCGATCAAGCCGCTGCTGCGCATCGACCCCGACGGCAGGCTGGTGCTCGCGCAACGGGTCCGCACCGCGGGCAAGGCGCTGGACGCGCTGGTCGAGCACGTGGTCGACGACGTCGGTGACAGGCCGGCCACGTTCGCTGTGCACCACATCGACAACCTCGCCGGCGCAAACGAAGTCGCGCACGAGCTGATCGCGCGGGTGCACCCGGCTGACCCGCCGACGGTCACCGAGATGGGGCCGGTGCTCGGTGTCCACGTCGGCGACGGCGCGGTCGGGGTGTGCTTCGACCTCAGTCAGGGATAGCGCTGGATCGGCCGGTGACCAACGGCAGGTCGGCAAGGGTGACGATCCCGGGCGGCGCCGCCACGACTTTGGGCACCGCGTTGGTCACCGGCAGCGCGGTGTAGATCATTCCCAAACCCATGAAGCCCGGTTCCGTCCAGTCCTTGGGCGGCAGGCAGTGGATGACCGTGCGCATGTTGGGCAGCCCGAACACCTGCACGACGTGGCCGTGCTGGAGGGGTTTGGGCGGTTCGACGTGGCTGCCCATGATCCAGTTGAACCCCACGCTGACGACGTTGCGATCGCCCACCCAGCCGCGGTGATAGCCGTACACGCCGGCGACGGTGCCCTTCGGAATCTGCATGAAGCCGAGGTCGGAGTCGTCGGTGGCGGCCGTGAAAGACACATCGAAGGTCATCTTGTCCAGAGTCGCGCCGATCGCGTCGGCCATCATCGCCGCCGACTCGGCGAACACTTCGCTTTCCCGCCGCACGGTCTCGGCCAGCCCCGGGGTGTCCGGCGCCCGCGAGAAACCCATCGCCTTCTGAGTCTCGGCGGACTCGTATGTCGAGCAGTCCACCGACTCGGTGATTCGGATCTCGTCGACGCGCTCGCAT
>JAFAWC010000455.1 GCA_019242135.1 Mycobacteriaceae bacterium
CATGCCGACGGCGCGGCGGTCGAGCAGGACAATTTCGACGTCGTGCCCGCCGACGAACCATCGTCTTCAGGGTTTGAGCAGGTGATCGCCGCGATCAACGGCACGCGCGAGGGGGCGTTCGCGGGCGGCCACCGCTTGGTCTGCACCGGCATCACGTGCAGCGAGCGCGCCCAGGCGGCGCAGCTGCGCGAGACACTCGCTGAGCATGGCGTCGACGGCGTCACCGTGGTGACGCCGTTGCAGGCCGCCGTCGCCCTGGCGCACGAGTCGGCCGGCCGCCTCGGATACGACAAGACTGCGGTGCTGCTGGTCGGTGACGACATGGCGACGCTGTCGGTGGTCGAGAGGGCCGATGACGCCATCGTCGCAGTCGACAGCCGACCCGTGCCGCAGGGCCAGTCACGGGCCGTGCTGACCGACATGGTGACCGCGCTGCGCGACCACTGGTCCGAGCCCGACGGGTTGGTCGTCGTCGGGTCGGATCGCGATGTGGCGCTCGTGACGCAGCTGGCCAAAGATGTGCTGTCGATCCCGGCGGCCCCGCCGGCCGACGGTCCGCTCGCGCTGGCCCGTGGTGCCGCGCTCGCCGCCGTCAGCGTCGCAGGATCAGATCTGACGACGACGGCCCTTGCCTATTCGCAGGATCCCGATGCGGCGGCGGCTGCCGAGGGGCTGGACTCGGGCGGCAACACGCACGGCGGCAAGCCGTTTTTGCTCGTCGGCAGCGCGATGGCGGCTATCTTCACGATTGGCGTGGTGAGCCTGGTGATTTCGCTGGCCGTCAGTATCCGTCCGACCGTCACCAGCCGGCCGGGCCCCGACTTCAGCGCCGCCCCGCCGGTGGCCGCCGCGCCGGCGCCTTCACAGCTGCCGAGTGCGCTGCCGCCCGTGCCGCAACCTGCCGCGGCGCCGCCGTCTGCGGCCGCACCCCCGCCGGCGCCCGCCGCGCCACCTCCTGAGCCCGCGTCACCGCCGCCGGCTGCGGTTCCGGACGTTTCAGCTCCTGCACTGGCGGTCCAGCAAGCGCCAGTCACGGCAGCTCCGGTTGTTCGGCCCAAACCGGTGACCGTCCCCACGCCCGTCGCGGCGCCCGCGCCGGAGCCCGTCGCGGCGCCCGCACCGGAGCCCGCGCCTGCGGCAGCCCCGCCCTCTCCCGTCCCGGACGCGCCCGCACCGGCGCCGGCGGCGGCACCCGCACCGGCTCCCGCCGTGGCGCCCGGGGATGCGCAGACCGGCTATCCGCCCGGCGCCGGGTCCGCACCCGGCTACAACCCGGGATACGGGTCCCAGCCCGGCTACAACCCGGGATACGGGTCCCAGCCCGCCTATGGTCCCGGTCCCGGCTACTATCAGCGCCCGGCAGCGCCGGTGATCCCGATCATCCCGGGCATCTTGTCGATCGGCCCGTCCCCGGGCTACGAGCAGCCGGGGCCCGCGTACGGCCCTGGCCGGTTCGGTGGACGGACACCGCCCTGGATGTGGCCGTCGGGCTGACGGCGCCCGGCGTGGCGTTGGACGCACCAGGTACCACCGCAGCGCTACCGTGAAGCGTGACCGAGCAGCCCAACCGGCGCGGCAGCTCCGCGCAGGTGCTGGTGATCGAAGATGCCGACGCAATCCGCGCCGCCGTGGAGTCCGGGCTGGCCGCCGCCGGCCATCGGGTGCAGTCGCGTCCCGACGGCCGCGACCTGGAGCAGGTGCTCTCCCAATTCCGGCCCGACGTCGTGGTGTTGGACGTGATGTTGCCCGGGCGCGACGGGTTCGCCCTGCTGGACGTGATCCGGTCACGCTGCGATGCCGGGGTCGTGATGCTTACCGCCCGCGACGGGATCGGTGACCGGCTTCGCGGTCTGACCGCCGGCGCCGACGACTACGTGGTCAAGCCGTTCGTGCTGGCCGAGCTGGTGGCCCGGGTACAGGCGTTGCTGCGGCGGCTGGGCCGGATCACCTCCACGGTGACGATCGGTGATCTGGTCGTCGATGCCGACGCCGGAACGGTGCGCCGCGGTCCGACGCCCTTGTCGCTGACCGCCACCGAATTCAAGCTGCTGTGCTTTTTGGCCCAACATCGGGGGAAGGTGTTGACGAAGACCCAAATCCTCAGCGGCCTCTGGGGTTTCGACGCCTACGACCCCAATCTGGTCGAGGTGCACATCAGTGCCCTGCGCCGCAAGCTCGAGCAGCACGGGCCGCGGCTGCTGCACACCCGGCGCGGGCTGGGCTACGTGCTGTCGGCCGAAACGCCGTGAGGATGCCAGCCGGCGCCGGTGTGGCCACGGTGTCGCTGCGCCGCCGGGTCACCGCCGCGACCGTGTCGGTGTTCGTGCTGGTGCTGGTGGCGGTGATCATCGTGGTCAACGGCGCGTTCGCGCTGATCGTGGACCGGTCGGTAACCGCAGTTCTCAACGACCACGTCCAGCTCGCCGAGCAGCTGGCTCGGCAGAACACCCCGCCCGCCCAACTGGTCGACCGTCTGGAGACCCGGTCGGTGCGGGCCCGGCTGGTGCTGAGCGACGGTCAGGTATTCGGCAGCCTGCGCGCACCCGCCAGCGCCGAGGCGGGCGCGAAGGTGCGCCGGCTGCGGCTGCCCAACGCGTCGGGGCCGCTGGCGGGCGCACAGTTGACACTGCAGCTCGACGGGCGCCTCCTCGCGGGGGCACGTGAGCGGCTGTTGCGGGTGCTGGTGGTGGCCGCCGCCGTCGCGGTGGCCGTGATCGCCGCAGGGGTGCCCCTGGTGGTCCGCTTCGCACTGTCACCGCTGGACGAAATGACCCGGTTAGCGCGCGACGTGGCGGCCGGGCGGCGCGGCCGCCGCCTGTCGGCCCGCCCGGCGCACACCGAACTGGGCCGCACGGCCGCCGCGTTCGACGCCATGCTCGACGCGCTGGAGGGCGCCGAGCGCCGGGCGCTGGCCTCCGAAGAACGCATGCGCCGCTTCGTGGCCGACGCCGCCCACGAATTGCGCACCCCGGTGGCCGGCATCGGGGCGGCGGCCGAGGCCGTGTTGCAGTATCCCGACGACGGCGCACCCGAACCGCGGCACAGGTTGCTGATGGTGCTGGGCCGGGAGGCTCACCGCGCGGGTCGCATCATCGACGATCTGCTCGATCTAGCGCGCATCGACACCGGCCTGAGCCTGCACTCCGAGCCCACCGATCTGCGGGCCCTGGTCGACGGGCACGTCGAGCGGGCCCGTCTGCTGCATCCGCAGCTCGACATCGCCGCGGACGGTCCCCCGGTGTGGGTCGACGTCGACCCGGCCCGGATCGGTCAGGTGGTGGCCAACCTGCTCGACAACGCATGCAAGGTCACCCCAGCCGGTAAGACGGTGCGCGTCGCGGTGTCGCGGTCGGCCGACAAGGCCCGGGTTGCGGTGCGCGACAGCGGACCCGGGGTCGCACCGGAGCTGGCCGACCACATCTTCGACCGGCTCGTCCGCGGCACCTCCGGCGGTGGCGAGTCAGGCGGCGCGGGGCTCGGGCTGCCGATCGCGCGCGGGATGGCGCGCGCGCATGGCGGCGACGTCACCTGTGTGCCCAGCGCGTCCGGGGCAGAGTTCGTGTTGACGCTGCCGGGCGCCCGCTGACAGCGCGCTTCGGGAGTCGCCGTCGAGCGGTGCGGTCAGTTGTTGGACGGCGGGCAGGAAACGTCGACGTAGACGGTGGTGAACTGGGTGGAATCGTTTCCGGATGCAGGCACGCCGTGCACACCAGTGACCAGGCACTCCGACAGCGGGGCCGTCACCGAGCCGTTGACTTGCACGTTATAGCCTTGGGCCTGAAGGCTTTTGATGGTGTCACCGGCCGACGAGGTTCCCGAGGGCGCCGCGGCGGCGGGGCCGGCCCATCCGACGGCGGTTGCCGCCACCAAGCCAACGGCGCCCGCCGTGAGGATGAACTTCACCATCGTGTCCTGCCTTTCGATGAAGGGCCCCTCGGCGGAGCCTTCATCGTGTAGTACGGCAGGGGGTTACACGGGGCGCTGACCTGGTGCACTGGTGGTGCAGACCATGGCGGCGAACTTCTTCGTGCTGCGCCGTGAGGGCCATCGCCGATGCGGTTATTCCCTCGCCAGTTTGGGGTGTAGCAGTTTGGGGTGTGCCCGGCCGGCCACCAGCGGCAACTCCAGCGACGTGACAATTCCCGGCGGCGCCGCGCAGACGTAGGGTACCGAGTTGACGCAATGCGCCGCTGTCGCAACGATTCCCGGGTTGCTCACCAAGCCGGATTCAACGGTCAACGGCTGCCAGCCCTTGATCGTCACGAACGCGTCGGGATCGCCCTTGACCTCGATCTCGTACCGCTCGCCGCCCAGAGTCCATGCGGGATCGAGGTTCTGCTCCCCCATCAGCCAGTTCACGCCGACCCGCACCACCACGTCACCGTCGACGACGGCTTCCAGGTGGAACCGCTGACCGGCAACGTTGCCGGCGTCGATCGGCCCGATCGGCGACTCGATCGGCGCCGTAGCCACGGCCATGTCGTGAACGGTGCGCACCTCGGCGCGGTCGGCGAGACCCAGCGTCTGCAGCACCATGTCCATCGACTGGGTGAACAGACCGCGCATCATCTTGAGCATGGGCCCCGTCTCGGCTTCCTCGCGCGTTCCGCCGAAACCCATGATGTGTCGCAACACATCGGGAGCACCGTAG
>JAFAWC010000586.1 GCA_019242135.1 Mycobacteriaceae bacterium
CCCGACCGCTACCGGGCGGCCATCGAGTGGTTCGCCGAAAACATCATCGAAAAGTGCCGGTAACGACGATGGCCGGGCCACCCCAGCCCGTCGGACACCGAGTGCTGATGCATGCTTCAAGTGACGGCGGTCGCCCCGGGGCGGCGGCCCGCCAGAGCACAGACAGAGGACAGCCACGGTGAAGCTTTCAGGTGTCGGTGTGTGGAGTTCGCAGCTGCGCTACGGCGACGAGACCGAGTTGGCCGAGGCGGCCGCACTCCGATAGCCAGGAGAGAGGACCCCCATGACCGGTCTCGACATCGGCGTGTACATCCCGCAGATGGCGTTCTCCTATCAGGAGGTCCTGCACCGTGCGCTGCGCTGTGAAGAGCTCGGCGTCGGGTCGGTGTGGCTCTATGACCACCTGTACGGGCCTGGAGCGCCCAACGTTCCGTCGCTGGAAGCCTGGACACTGGCGACAGCGTTGCTGGCTCGAACACAGCGGCTTCGTATCGGACACATGGTGTTGTGCAACCAATTTCGTCATCCGACGGTGCTGGCCAAGATGGCGACCACGCTCGATCAGATTTCCGCGGGGCGACTGCAACTCGGTCTCGGCAGCGGCTCCATCGAAGACGAACACCATCGCGCCGGCCTACCTTGGGGCACCTTTCGCGAGCGGTCGGAACGGATGGCCGAGACTCTGCAGATTCTGCATCAGGCGTTCGCCAGTGGCACAGTCGATTTCACCGGCCAGCACTACACCGTGCATGACATGCCAATCGTTCCCGGGCCGGTTCAGCAACCGCGCCCACCGATCATCGTCGGCGGCGTCGGCGAGAAGTACACGCTGCCGCTGGTCGCGCGCTACGCCGATGTCTGGAACGTTCCGACCTATGCGCTGGCCGAGCTCGACCACAAGCTGTCGGTGTTGCGATCGATCTGCGAAGACGTCGGCCGCGATCCCGCATCCATCGTGTTGTCGGTCGAGGCGGTCATGGCGCTCGCCCCCGATGAGGCGTCATTGGCGAAAGTGCGCGAGGTCGCCGAGCGGCGCTTCGGCGGGCGCGGGTTCGGCCTGCACGACGGTGGGCTGATCGGCACACCACCGGCCATTATTGATCGGCTCCGCGAGCTGCAGCGGCTCGGATTCGGTCAAATCGTGCTGTTCACCCATGACCGCGCATCAGACGAGACGCTCGGGCTGTTCGCGTCGGAAGTGCTGCCCGCACTGAGCTGAGCCACCGGCTGCCGCGACACGCAATCCGTGGCGACGACACGCCGCGAAGGGCCGCCCAGCGTTCAGTTTCGCGAGGCAACCGCCGACAACCCGTGAGAACCGCGAGAACAGCAGTGCGGCGACAGTCCCGCCACAGCGTTCCGCTAGGTTGCTTTACAGTCCGACCACTATTTGGAAACGATCACCCGCTGCGAAGAGTGCGAAGAGCGCGACGAGCGAATGGAAAGGAAGCCACATGGAGATCGCGAATAAAAAGGCGGTGATCGTCGGCGGCGCGTCCGGTTTCGGCCGCGCGACCGCGGAGGTGTTGGCGAAACGCGGCGCCGACGTGGCGATACTGGACCGGCCGCAGTCGAAGGGTCAGGAAGTAGCCGACGGCCTGGGCCTGACGTTTTACCCCGTCGACGTCACCGACTTCACCGGCACCGAACAGGTGTTACAGCAGGCGATCGACGCCCTCGGCGGACTTCACATCGCTGTGACGACCGCGGGTGGCGGCACCGCCGAACGCACGGTGAAGAAATCCGGCCCGCACAGCCTGGACTCGTTTCGATCTTCGGTCGATCTCAACCTCATTGGCACGTTCAACGTCAGCCGGTTATCCGCGTGGCACATGAGCACCAACCAGCCTGAGGACGACGAACGCGGCGTGATCATCAACACCGCGTCGATCGCGGCGTTCGAAGGACAGATTGGTCAGGTGGCGTACACGGCCAGTAAGGCCGCGATCGCGGGGATGTGCCTGACAATGGCCCGCGACTTGGGCAGCCTGGGCATTCGCGTGTTGGCGATCGCCCCGAGCTTGTTTGCCACCGGGTTGACCGAAGGCATCCCCGACGAGTTCGCCGCCGCGCTGACGAAAGACGCCGCATTCCCGCGCAGGTTGGGGCGTCCGGAGGAGTACGCGAAACTGGCCGTCGCGATCGTCGAGAACCAGATGCTCAACGGTCAATGCATCCGCCTGGACGCCGGGCAGCGTTTCGCCCCCAAGTGATCTAACGCGAGCCGCCCATCGCGGCGCCGCTGGCCGCCATCATCAGTTGCACCGCCTGATTGCGAGTCATCGAGCCCAGCATTTGGTATGCGGCGCGCATGTTCTCGCCGACAATCCACGTCGGTCCGTTGCCGAGGTTGTCGAATGCCTCGGAGATGACGTCGACCACGGCAGCGGCATCCGGCGGTACCGCGTCGGGTGTGCCTATCTGGCCCCGGCTGAATTCAAGCCGTCGCAACGCCGGTGTGTCGGTCTTGCCGAGGATCAGGCCCAGCACGTCGACACCCTTGTCGTGCAGCTCGGCCCACAGCGCTTCGGCGAACACCATGTCGAACGCTTTGGTGGCGGAGTACGTAGCCATGTTGGGTCCACCGGCGAACCCGGCACCCGACCCGAAGATGACGATTCCGCCGCTACCTCGCTCGACCATCGCCGGGGCGAAATGGTGACACAGTTGCACGGGCACCACGCAATTGCGCTGCACCATTGATTCGGCAGCCTCCACCGAATTCGACAGAAAGGGCTCGAACGTGGCGTCCGCGCCCGCGCAGTGCACCACGCAGCCGACGTCGAGATCGGCGGTGGCCGAGACGACCGTCTCGATCGCCCCAGACGAGGCGAGATCAACTGCGACAGCACGTGTTTCAACTCCGCACCGGGTTTGAATGCCGGCCGCGACCTCGTCGAGCACCGCTTGCCGACGCGCGAGCAACACGACACTGACACCTCGCTCCGCGAGTCCTTCCGCGAACGCGGCGCCCACGCCATCCGAGGCACCGGCGACCACTGCCCACGGTCCGTACTTGGTTGCGAAAGTCATGGCTGTCCTACCTCACCTACGGCGGTCACTCGCACGGACGTGAAGCGACGACGGGCGATGCGCCAGCCATCGCCGGCCCTGACGATCTCGTCGTCGTAGTAACCGATCGCGTTCACACCGGACTTGTTGTCGGCGGCCATGATAAGACCATCGACGTAGGTGCGGGCCTCCGCACGGTTTCCGTCGACTGTGATCGCCTGGTTTGTCAAGCGGTGCAGGGTGTGTCCGGCCGCCGAATGCGACAGCTCCATGAACTCGGTGATCGCGTCGACGCCGTGGAAGGTGCCGATCTCGCCGTAGTCCAGTTCGCAGTCGTCAGTGAACACCGTACGGAAAAGCAGCCAGTCACGCCGGTCAATGCCGCTGGCATAGCGTAGGAGTACCTCGGCGATATCTTCTCGGTCAGTCACCTGGTGTCTCCATTCGGATGCACGATGATTCGCGGGGGCCCCTCGGACTTTCGAACGAGCTCGATTGCATCAGGAACCTCGTCGAGCGTGATGATCCGACCGACGCTGGGCAGGGGATCCAGCCGCCCGGACGCGATCGCATCGAGTGTGCCGTACCAGTCTTGGGGCATCGGACCGCCAGAGTCAACCCATTCCCGGATCGATGTCGGCGCCGACCGTTCGCGTGCTCGATGTAATCGAGTTGCTCGCCCAGCCGGGGAATGAACGCCTCCGGTTCTCTGACATCGTCCGCGAACTTGGCTTAACGCAGGCCACGACCCACGCCATCTTGACGACGTTGTGCGGCCGGGGCTGGCTGACTCGCGATCTGAAAGACAAGACGTTTTCTCTTGGGCCGGCGCTCAGCGTCGTGGCCGAACGCGCAGACAAGGCACGACCGGTCGTCCGAGCGGCGCGCGCTGCGGTGCAACAACTTTCACAGGAGTTTGGTTACCCCGCCTCGGTGGTCGAACGCGCGGCGACTCGTTGGTCATTACGGGTTTCGAGGGCGCCGCCGAGGCACAGCGTTCCGGCATCGGTGACCGCATTCCCCACGCCCCGCCCTTCGGCGTTGCGTTCGCCGCGTGGGACACCGACGAACAACAGCGCGAGTGGATGCGGCGCGCCGCAACCGGCAATTCCGCTTTGACGCGACGCCTCGAACAAGTCCTTGCCCGAACTCGCGAGCGGGGATTCGACGTGGACTGGACCACCCCTGCTTTGGCGCAGGCCGCCCAACTCGTCGGCGCGCTGCAGCGGGAGGGCATGCCCGCTCACGTCCGCGAGATCATGGATCAACTCGTCGTCGAATACACGACGATCGGCTTTCTTTCAGACGACGACCCCGCCCGCAAGGCTCAACCCATCGCCACCATCGCCGCGCCTGTTTTCAACGACCTCGAGCAGGTCGCGCTGATCATTTGTCTGCATCCGCTGCGCGCGTTGACGCTGCGCCGGCTCAACACCATCGGGCGGCGGCTGACCCGGGCCACCGCCGCTATTTCTGTGCGCTCAGCATCCCGACTCGTATAGCGGATTCCACTTACCTTTGAACCAGAACCCCCACTGCTGCTGGTTCTGGTCGAATATCGGTGTGACGGTTTGATTTTCATACTGAAACGGCGGCGGGACCGGCGCGTCGTGTGGGAGGAGCTGACATGTCTGCCCGGTGTCGACGGAAGTGTCGTCGGATGTGTTGTCCTGTAATTGCCACCACCACCATGGCTGCGGCGGCGGCGGGCGGTGGCGCTTATCGTCTTGATCCCCGTCGGGCTCCTGGTCCGGGCGTTGGTCACGTGGTCCCGCATTGCTGCTGGCCGGCGGCGAAGCGCCGGGACTACCCGGAACACTGTTCAGCGGTTGGCCCCCGGGCACATTACTGCTCGGCGGTTGGCCGCCCGGGCTGCTCTGTGGTGCGCTGGGACCGGTGTTCGCCGACGGGATCTGCGAGACGTCAACCGGCGGTGCCGACGGCGCCGACGGAATGGACGGGATGTCGATCGACGGGATGGACGGGATGTCGATCGACGGCATCGACGACACCGATGACGACCCCGTGTCGCTGGGGCCCGACGGTGACGGTTCGGGGTCGCTCGGCGCCATCGGGAACGGTCCCGAGGCGACCGCCGGCATCGCGGATGCCATCGCCATCGGCGCAGCGAGCAAAGCGAGGTCGATTCCGGTCGCGATCGTGGCGCTGAGAATGACTTGTCTGGTTGTCACGGCATGACTCCTGGGTCAGCCCCCTCTATGCCGGCACCGTACAAAGCGGGCCTGTCACGTCCCTCCGACGCGGCTGTCAGTTCGCATCGGCTCAGCGGGTACCTTTGACCGCAATGACCAGCACCACGTCTGATAACAGATTCGTTCGTTGGTGGCCGCCCATCGGCGTGCTGGCGATGCTGCTGCTGGGTTTGCTGGTCGGAAAGAGCTCGACGCCCATTGACGACTGGTTCGTGCGCGATGCCGGCGGGCCCGTCGGCGGATATACGCACTGGCTGCTGATCTTCAGCGAGTGGTGGTTTCTGGTCCCGGCCCTTGCAGTCTGCCTGGCGGTCGCGTTGTACCAGCGGCGCTGGCGACTGGCCGTGGTGATGCTTGCGTGCCCGCTCGTCGCGATTGAAATCACCTGGCTGTTGAAGCGGATCTTCGACCGCGAAAAAGATGGTGCGTTGTCGTATCCGAGCGGTCACACGACCCTGATGGTCACCATCATGGGAATGGTCGTGCTGATCGCCGCGGGCCGGCTATGGGCCGTGCTGCCCGCGCTGACCGCCAGCCTGCTCGGGATGGTCGGATTAGCACTCACGTACCATTTCCTGACTGACACGATTGGTGCTGCGTTGTTCGCCACCGCCATGATCTGTATTGCCGCGCGAATCGCGGGCGACCCGTCGCCAGCTTTACAGCGCCAGGCGAAACCGTCACGCTCAGGCGTCGACGGCCAGCGCAGCTGAAGGAGGGATCCACAGTGATTTCCCAGTGGCGGGCGGCGGGCGGCGGTGACGACGCTGCGGCACTGCTCGAGATCGAGGCGATCAAGCAACTGAAGGCCCGCTACTGCCGTTACTTGGACACCAAGAACTGGGCGGCGTGGCGCGGCCTCTTCTCCGACGACTTCTTCAGTGACACGTCACAGGCCGGCGGAAAGGTGATCGCGGGCGCCGACGAGTTCGTTGCCTTCACCCGCAATGCACTCGGGAAACCGTCCCAAGTCACCGCCCACCAGCTGCATGCGCCCGAGATCGAGCTGTTGTCCGCGACAACCGCGCGCGGGGTGTGGGCGCTCGAGGACGTGGTACGGCTGGCCCCCGGTGTGACGCTGCGCGGATATGGCCACTACCACGAAACCTACGAGAAGATCGCCGGCGACTGGCGCATCAAGAGCTCCACCCTCACGCGGCTGCGCGAGGACATCTTCAACACCTTCTTCTCGATCTACTTCTCTGGCCGGGCCAGGAAGCTGGCCGCGCGGGT
>JAFAWC010000059.1 GCA_019242135.1 Mycobacteriaceae bacterium
ATCGGTCACATCGTGTGGCTGATCGCGATCTCGATCGCGATCGCGACCACGACCGTCAACGAGTGGGTGTTGGTGGTTTCCGCGGTGTTCGGGGTGCTGGGTGTTGCCGCGGCGGTGACCGGGTGGCGCCTGCACCGGCGAAATTCCGATGTGTGGGCGGCGTTTCTGTGGTGCCTACCGATCTCATCGATCGTGTTCACGTTGTGCATTCTTGTGGCGACGTACGTGTAGGTCAGGTGGAGAAGTCGAGCGGGATCCTCAGGGTCGCCATGATGGCCGCAAGCGTGTCGTATTGCCCTGCGAGCATGCAGAATTCGATGAGTTGCCGGCGGTCGAGATGGTTCGACAGCGCCGCCCAGGTCTGCTCGGACACTGATCGGGTGACGACGAATTCGTCGGTCGCGGCCAATACTGCCCGCTGCCTGTCGGTCAGCCCCGGGGCGTCGGGGCCCTGGATGATTTTGGCTTGCAAATCGTCGTCAACGCCGCGACTTCTGGCCAGACGGCGATGATGCTGCAGCTCATATTCGCAGTCCCGCAGATGTCCGGTGCGAAGGATCACCAGCTCCGTGTCCTGCTTGGAGAGCCGTCCCCGGTACAGCAGCACCCCCGAAATCGGCAACCACGCAAGAAATAACCGCCAGTGTTGACCGAGCACCGTGAAAAGGTGCATCTCAGGTACACGAACAGTGCGCGCGGAGATCCTGGCGATCGCCCAGTTGATGGGGCCGAGCTCGCGTAGGCCGCCGGGTTCGATCCGGGGCGCGGTCATGTCGGGCGCACCAGATACGGCGACACCGTGCTGCGGTGCTCGTCGAGGTCAAGGGCCCTGCCCAACGCCGGAAACGCGCGCTGCGGACAGTTGTCGCGCTCGCAGACGCGGCAGCCCGCACCGATCGGCGTTGCAACGTCGCCCGACAAATTGAGTCCTTCCGAATACACCAGCCGGTGGGCGTGCCGAAGCTCGCAGCCCAGACCGATGGCGAACGTTTTACCCGGCTGACCATAGCGCGCCGCGCGCCGCGCGACGGTGCGTGCCACCCACATGTAATTGCGCCCGTCGGGCATCTGGGCGATCTGCACCAAAATCTTGCCGGGATTGGAGAACGTGTCGTAGACATTCCACAGCGGACAGGTACCGCCGCTAGCGGAGAAGTGAAAACCCGT
The DNA here is from genome assembly GCA_019242135.1 of Mycobacteriaceae bacterium. Classification (GTDB taxonomy): domain Bacteria; phylum Actinomycetota; class Actinomycetes; order Mycobacteriales; family Mycobacteriaceae; genus Mycobacterium. The sequence goes on from JAFAWC010000059.1 coordinate 1,168, forward strand.
GGCCGACTGGCGTTTCGACATGTTTCCGGCCTTATCGACGCGCACGAATGAGAACGGCACTCCGCGCATCGACGGCCGTTGAAGCGTGGAGAGACGGTGGCAAACCGTCTCGTAACTCACCGAGTAGAACGCCGACAGCCGCTCGATGTCATAGTGGAAGTTCTCCGCGACATCATGGAATTGGCGATACGGCAACACCGCTGCGGCCGCGAAATAGTTGGCCAGCCCGAGCCGCGCGAGGGTGCGTGATTCATCGCTGGTGAACTTGCCCTCGTCGACCATCTGATCGATCAGGGCGCCGAACTCCAGGTACGCCAGTTCGGCGGCCATCTTGAACACCTGTTGGCCCGCCGATAGGTGACTGCCGATCTCCAACGTCCTGGTCTGCGGGTCGAAGCGGTGCAACACCGTGTCGCCGAGGTCGATGCGGCGGACGATGTGGACACCGTGCACCTCGCTGAGTCGCTGCGCGATCTCGCCGGCCACGTCGCCACGGTGCATCCGCATGCGGGTGGTCAGGTCCTCGGCGGCGGTGTCGAGCTCGTGCAGGTAGTTCTGCCGCTGATAGAAGTAGTCGCGCACCTCCTCGTGCGGCATCGTGATCGAGCCGCTGCCGCTGCTGCCGTCGCTGAACCGGTCTTCGGTAGCGGCGGCCAACTGCGCAGTGGTGATTCGGTAGCGGCGGTGCAGGTTGACCATCGCCCGGGCCATCGAAGGATGGGAGGCCACGATCTCTGCGACATCGGCCACGTCGATGTCGATGTCGAGGTCGCGGTCCACTGTCACCTCGCGCAGCTCGGCCACCAGCCGGGTGTCGTCCTGCGGCGAGAAGAACGTCGCGTCGACGCCGAACACCTCGGTGATCCGCAGCAGCACGGCCACGGTCAGCGGGCGCACGTCGTGTTCGATCTGGTTCAGATAGCTGGGTGAGATCTCCAAGATCTGGGCCAGCGCCGCCTGGCTGAACCCGCGCTCGCTACGCAACTGGCGCACGCGGGACCCGACGAACGTCTTGGGCATGCCGCCCAGCCTAGCGCCGTGCTAAGGCCTACTTTGCAGGATTGGCAGGTGGTTCCGGTTGGCTTTCGGCCGCCGCGGTTGGCATGATCGCGCATCAATAGAGCTTTCACGGAGAATCCCAATCGATGAGCCTCGACAAGATATTGATGCCGGTCCCGGACCCGCATCCCGACGTGTTCGACCGGGAGTGGCCGCTGCGCGTCGCCGACATCGATGCGACCGCCCGGCTGCGGCTGGATGCTGCTGCCCGCCATATCCAGGACATCGGTCAGGATCAGTTGCGCGAGCTGGGCTTCCAGGACACCCATCCGCTGTGGATCGTGCGCCGGACCATGGTCGACCTCGTTAAGCCCATCGAGTTTCAGGACATGCTGAGGCTGCGGCGATGGTGTTCGGGTACCTCGAACCGCTGGTGCGAAATGCGAGTTCGCGTCGATGGGCGCAAGGGCGGGCTGATCGAGTCCGAGGCGTTCTGGATCAACATCAACCGGGAGACCCAGATGCCCGCGCGGATCGCCGATGACTTCCTGGAGGGGTTGCATCGCACCACCGACGTCGACCGGCTGCGGTGGAAGGCCTATCTGAAGCCGGGCCCGCGTGACACTGCCGATCAGATTCGCGAGTTTCCGGTGCGGTTCACCGACATTGATCTGTTCGACCACATGAACAACTCGGTGTACTGGAGTGTGATCGAGGAATATCTGTCCGCCACGCCGCAGGTTCTGCACGAACCGACCCGGATCACCCTCGAGCACGAGGCGCCGGTCGCGCTTGGCGACAAGCTGGAGATCGTCGCGCACGTCCATGGGCCGGGCTCGACGGATCAGTTCGGCGAGGAGCTTGCGAAGAAGACTGTTACAACTCTCACATACATGGTCGGCGACGAAACCAAGGCCGTCGCATCGATCTTCGCACTGTAAAGATTCATAACCTTTCGTCAGCCCGTTGACCTGCGGGAACGAGGTTACCCGCAAGTAGCATCTGAAACGGTACA
>JAFAWC010000256.1 GCA_019242135.1 Mycobacteriaceae bacterium
GCCCGCATCGACGAGTCGTTCACGCTCGTCTACGACGCCGTTGTGGCCCGCGCCAGCCAAGGAGAGTCGACACTGCCTGCCGCGGTTGCGGTCGGAACTGCCACTGCCGCAACCGAAGTCGCGCCTGCGCCAGCTCCACAAACCGACGACGATCAGTCGGACGCGGAAATCCTGCACGACAACCTCACCCAGGGAGCGAACCTCGGGGCCGGTTTTGCGAAGTGGTCATCACAGTCGGGGGAGACGGTCGGACAGCGCTTGGCGGCGATCGTGGCGGGCGCGATGGGCTATGAGCCCGAGGATCTTCCGTGGGAGGTGCCGCTGATCGAGCTCGGCCTTGATTCCCTGATGGCCGTGCGGATCAAAAACCGCGTCGAATACGACTTCGATCTGCCGCCGATCCAGCTGCAGGCCGTTCGCGACGCGAACCTCTACGCGGTGGAGAAGCTGATCGAGTACGCGATCGAGCACCGCGACGAGGTCCAGCAACTCCACGAGTATCAGCAGACGAAGACCGCCGACGAGATCGCAGCAGAGCAGGCACGGCTGATGTCGGGTGCGACGGCTGCGACCCCGCCGGCCGATCCGCAGGCCGAACCGGAAGCTTTGCCCCCTGCACCGCCATCGGACAATCCCGAAGGCCCGCCGCGTCCGGCCCCCAACCTCGCCGCTGAAGCCCAAGTCCTGAACCAGCAGGCGGTGGCCGAGGCGCTGAGCGCTGATGTACCGCCCCGCGACGCATCTGAGCGAGTGACGTTCGCAACGTGGGCGATAGTCACCGGCACCTCGCCGGGTGGCATCTTCAACCCGCTGCCCGCCCTCGACGACCTGACCGCTCAGAAGATGGCGCAGCGGCTCTCCGATCGCGCCGGCGGCCCGATCTCGGTTGACGACGTGAAGGGCGCGACGACCATCGAGGTGCTGGCCGACAAGGTGCGCGAGCACCTGGAGGCGGGTCAGGTCGACGGCTTCGTGCGCACCATCCGCGCGCCGGCACGAGACTTGGGGTCGCCGAAGATTCCGGTGTTCGTGTTCCACGCGGCGGGCGGTTCAACAGTGGTGTACGAGCCGTTGCTCAACCGGCTGCCTGCGGACACCCCGATGTATGGCTTCGAGCGTGTCGAAGGCACCATCGAAGAGCGCGCCGCACAGTACATTCCGAAGCTGCGCGAGATTCAGGGCAACGGTCCATTCGTGCTGGCCGGCTGGTCACTGGGCGGCGCGCTGGCCTATGCGTGTGCGATCGGGCTGAAACAACAGGGCTGTGACGTGGCGTTCGTCGGGCTGATCGATGCCGTGCGTCCCGGTGAGGAGATCCCCCAGACCCGGGAGGAGACGCGCAAGCGCTGGGAACGCTACGCGCGATTCGCCGAGCGCACGTTCAATGTGACAATTCCTGAGATCCCTTACGAGGAGCTGGAGAAACTCGACGACGCCGGCCAGGTGCAGTTTGTGCTGAACGCCGTGAAGGAAAGCGGCGTGCAGATACCCGGCGGCATCGTCGAACACCAGCGGACCTCGTATCTCGATCAGCGGGCGATCGACACCGCCGAGATCCGGCCCTACGACGGGCATGTGACGCTGTACATGGCCGACCGCTACCACGACGACGCGATCATGTTCGAGCCGCGTTACGCCACTCGTAAACCGGACGGCGGCTGGGGCCAGTACGTTTCGCATCTCGAGGTGGTGCCGATCGGTGGCGAGCACATTCAGGCGATTGACGAGCCGATCATTGCCAAGGTCGGCGCGCACATGAGCCAGGCCCTGTCGGGTATTGAGGCCACAAGCGGCCAGGACACGACCGCGACCAAGGTTGGGAAGTGACCGCGTCAGGCGAGCGAAGCGACGGGAAAGGCCCCGACGAGCGTAGCGACGGGAGAGGGTATTGAGCACCGCCGAGAAACTGGCCGAGCTGCGGACGAAGCTGGAACTGGCCAAGGAACCGGGCGGCGATAAGGCTGCGGCCAAACGCGACAAAAAGGGCATCCCCAGCGCCCGCGCGCGCATCCACGCGCTGCTCGACCCGGGCACCTTCCTTGAAATCGGCGCGCTGGCACGCACTCCCAACGATCCGAATGCGCTCTACGGCGACGGCGTGGTGACCGGGCATGGCAGAATCAACGGCCGCCCGGTGGGGGTCTTCTCGCACGACCAGACGGTGTTCGGTGGCACGGTCGGGGAGATGTTCGGCCGCAAGGTGGCCAAACTGATGGAGTGGGTCGCGATGGTCGGCTGCCCGATCGTGGGCATCAACGACTCCGGTGGCGCCCGCATCCAGGACGCAGTGACGTCGCTGGCGTGGTACGCGGAGCTGGGCCGCCGTCACGAGCTGCTGCGCGGCACAGTACCCGAGATTTCGATCATCCTCGGCAAATGCGCCGGGGGGGCGGTGTATTCGCCGATCCAGACCGACCTCGTGGTGGCCGTTCGCGATCAGGGGTACATGTTCGTCACCGGGCCCGATGTCATCAAGGACGTCACCGGTGAGGACGTCACCCTCGACGAGTTGGGTGGTGCGGACGCCCAGGCCCGGTACGGCAACATCCATCAGGTCGTCGAATCTGAGGCCGCCGCGTTCGCCTATGTCCGTGACTACCTGAGTTTCCTGCCCGCCAACACCTTTGACGATCCGCCGATCGTCAACCCCGGGATGGAACCCACCATCACGCCGCACGACCTGGAACTGGACTCGATCGTCCCGGACTCCGACAACACCGCATACGACATGCACGAGGTGCTGCTGCGGATCTTCGACGACGGTGACGTGTTCGACGTCGGCGCTCAACGCGGCCAGGCCATGATCACCGCCTTTGCCCGCGTCGACGGCCGCCCGGTCGGGGTGATCGCCAACCAGCCGATGGTGCTGTCCGGCGCGATCGACAACGAAGCTTCCGACAAGGCAGCCGGGTTCGTCCGGTTCTGCGACTCCTACAACTTGCCTTTGGTTTTCGTGGTCGACACGCCCGGCTTCCTGCCGGGAGTGGAGCAGGAGAAGAACGGCATCATCAAACGCGGCGGCCGGTTCCTCAACGCGGTCGTCGAGGCCGACGTCCCGAAGGTGACGATCACGATCCGCAAGTCCTACGGCGGTGCGTATGCAGTGATGGGCTCCAAGCAGCTCAGCGCCGATCTGAACTTCGCGTGGCCGACCGCGCGCATCGCGGTGATCGGTGCGGAGGGCGCCGCGCAGCTACTGATGAAGCGCTTCCCGGATCCGCATGCGCCTGAGGCGCAGGAGGTCAAGCGCCAGTTCATCGAGGGTTACAACCTCAACATGGCGATCCCGTGGATCGCCGCCGAGCGCGGCTTCATCGATGCGGTGATCCAGCCGCACGAAACCCGGCTGCTGCTGCGAAAGTCGCTACACCTGCTGCGCGACAAGCAGAAGCTCGACCGCGTGCAGCGGAAGCACGGCCTGCTGCCGATCTAGCGCCGAACGTGCGCTCAGCGCGAAAATCCTTGCAGGTTTTCGCAATAGCCGCACGTTCGGCGATTCGACTACCCGGGGGTCGGCACCCCAGTTGCCGTGGAATCCTGCAGGCACGCGTTGTGGCAGCTTGATACTCGCGATGTCCTTCGGGCTGTGTGCGTCCAGGATCGCCAGTTCTCTGCGGTCGATCCTTGCAGGTTTCGCAAT
>JAFAWC010000351.1 GCA_019242135.1 Mycobacteriaceae bacterium
GGACGAAATGCAAGTTCCTGTACCGCCTTTGACCACCGCGTTGTCGTCGCGCGAGTATCTCGCGAGTGGAATATTCACCGGCTCACTGGTCGGGCCCGACGACCCGCGGGGAATCCTCGAAGTCGGCTATGAAATCGGATGCGGAATCGACATGAGCACGTCCAACGGCGTGACGCTGGCAGGCAGTGGCGGCATCACGCCGTCGCTCGGAGTGTCGGGGCCGTTGGGCGCCCTGCCGACCGCGATCCTGCCGGTGCTTTCCACGCCGGTCAACGGGGTGATCACCGTGGGGCTCAAGCCCGGCATCGTGGTCGTGGTGCCCGTGGACAAGAAGGAGTTCAGGGGTGCCGACCCCTGGGTCATGATCAGCAGCTTCCACGTCAAGATCGATGGGTGCGTGGGGCAGTCGTTCATCCGCTCCTACGCCACGCTGACCCGATCGACCGACCAATCCGATGTCGTGCTGTCCTATGTCGGGGTGACCAAAGCCGTCTGACCGGGCAGCATGAAGTCGGGCATGATGCGGCACAGGTGTGCCGCACTACCCGCGCGCATGACGGTGCGATCGGGGCGCACAATCGCGGCCTCGGCTGCACCGCGGTGCAACCAGCGGGCCAGCTCACCGCCCGGTGCGGCAGTCACGGCCGTGGCGCAGCGTCGGCGAAGCAGCCCGAGCTCCGTCGCGTCGAGCTCTCTGGCGGTCACCAAGCCAAAACCATTGCCCAGCAGCGTGTCCAGGCGCGTCGCGTCCCCCATCGGGACGTTGGGGCACAGCGTGCCGGCGAGCCGGCGAGGACGCCAGGATCTGATCACCAGGGCAGATCTGCTGAGGGCCGGGGTCCGGCTGCCGGTGACCAGCGACCGCGGAACGAGCCGTAACCGCGACGCGATCAGCCGCCGCACGGCGTCACCCAGCCGCCCTCCGGCGGTCATCGCCCAACCCATTCCCAACGCCAGCCTGATCATTTTGCGGGCGTGCGGTTTTCGCTCCTGTTCGTAGGTGTTCAACACCGGTTCGGGCAGGATGCCGGTCAGTACCCCGGCAAGCTTCCACGAAAGGTTGATCGCATCGCGCAGCCCCGCGCCCATGCCTTGACCGATGAACGGCGGCGTCAGATGAGCCGCATCACCGAGCAGGAACACGTTCCGGTCGCGCCAGCGGTCGGCGACTCGCGCACGGAAGGTGTATTCAGCGACCCGCAGCAGTCGAAGATCCTCATCGCAAACACCGCCCAGCCACGGGCCGATCAACCCACGCAGCGCCGGGAGCGCGCTGAAATCGTCTGCCGTCTCCGTGGCCAGCAGCCGGAACTCCCAGCGATACCGGCCCGTCCCGATGCGCATGTACGTCGCGGCACGCTGCGGGTTGCACACTTGGTGCACGCCCTCCCACTGGCTCAGGTCCGCATCGGTGGCGATGTCAACCACCAGCCAACGCTGCTCAAACTTCAGATCGTGCATGACGGCTCCGATGGATTCGGCGGTCACGCTGTTCGCGCCGTCGCAGCCAAGCACGTAGCTCGCGTCGACGATGTGCTCTTCGCCGCTGTTGCGGGCGGTGTAGGTGACGCGCACACCACCGTCGTGCTGGGTGATGCCGATGACTTCGCTGTTGCCGCGAAGCGATGCGCTGGGGTATCTGGCGAGGTTGGACCGCAGCAGCGCCTCCAGTTCGGGTTGGTCGAACATGTTGGCCTGCGGAAAGCCGTGGATGGCGTCGGCGGGGTCGCGGTGAAACTCGGCGAGTGTGTTGAACTCCTTGTCCAGCAGCCGAAGTCCCAGGGCGGGCCGAGATATCGCGGCAAACTCCTCGGCTATCCCGAGCTGGGCGAGGATGCGGTTGACCTCGTCATCGAGGTGCACCGCCCGGGGCTGAGGGTAGACCGTCTGGTAGCGGTCGAGCACCAGGCACTCGATCCCGTATTGGGCTAGCAGTGTGGCGGCCGTGATGCCGGTGGGCCCGGCACCGACGATGACGACGGGAACCGTCGACATCACGCGAAGCGCACCACGGTGCGCTGGGTGCCGAGATCGATGGCGCCGTCGTCGGTGGCCACGCTGGCGTGCACGACGTCACCGTCACGGAGATAGCGCGGATTGTTGGCTTGTCGCTTGAAAAACGCCTTCCATTTCATCGCCGGCGGCAACAGCGACCCGATGATTTCGATCGGCTTGGGCGGTGCGCTCAACGCGGTGCCCACCGGGGTGCCGGTCAGGATCAGGTCCCCTGCGGCGAGGTCCTGGAACCGGGTCAGCGACTGCAGCGCCTGCCCCGGCGTGTACAGCATGTCACCGTCGACGAGCATGTCTTGGCGCAGCTCACCGTTGACGCTCAGGCGCAGCCGCAGATCGCCGAACCGCTTGAGTTCGGCGGCGTCCAGCAGCACCAGCGCAGGACCGACCGGAGTGAACGTCGGGTACGACTTCGCTTCGTAGAACTGGGTTTGCGGCAGCTGAATGTCGCGGGCGGACACATCATTGGTCACCACCAGCCCGGCGACGAAGTCGGACAGTTGCGAGTCGGACACCGTGGTGCCGACCGGGATGTCGCGTCCAATCACGAGGCCGATCTCCACCTCGTAGTCGAGGAATCGGACATGGCGGGGCCGGACGATGTCGCCGTAGGGTCCGCTGATCGACGCGGACGCCTTGCGGAAGAAGGTCAAGGGAATCGTCTTGGGGTCCATGCCGGCGTCTTTGACATGGGACGCGAAGTTGGTCATCTGCGCGACCACCCGGCACGGCGCCGTCACCGGCGACACCAGATCGAGGCTGGCTGCGGGCACCGGGTCGCTGCCGCCGACGGCTGCCTCGATGGCCGACCGGTCGGCGAGCAGCTCACGCGTGGTGTTGGCGGGGCTGTCGACTTTGACCGCGCCATCGGCGGTGAGAACCCACCAGGCGTCGGCGGAGCGCAGAATCGAAATCGTCATGAATTGGCTACTTTCAGCAGACCCAGCAGGCGGTGGACATCGAATTCGTTGTCGTCGCGCAGGGCGGTGATCACCGAGGACACTTCATGGCGGAGCGAGCGGGGGCCGACACCGAGGAAGTCCTTGGACGCCGCCGGGCCCCACTGGGCCAGGCCCGAGGCGGTGAACGGTGCCCAGCCCGGCTCCAGCGTCGCGTCGAACATGTCGCCGTCAGCGAAGTGCTCGACCAAAAACCCGTCGGGGTCGCGCCAGTAGTCAAAGATCTGGCTGCCCTGGATATGGCGCCCGATTCCCCAGGAACGGTAATAGCCACGGTCTTTCAGGTATTCGCCGCCGGCAGCCAGCGCATCCAGATCACACACCTGATAGGCCGAGTGCACGTAGCGGTTGGCCGGGCCCAACGCCATCGCCAGCGTGTGGTGATCGGCGGGCGTCATGCCGCGGTCGCAGCGGATGAAGCTCATCGCCGGCCCGCGGTCGCGCTGCCCGGGAAAGAACAGGAAGTCGCTGACGATCATCCCGAGGTGGTCCAGGTACCAATTCAGCGCTTCGATGTATTTGGTGGTCTGTAACACCACGTGCCCGAGCCGCTGGACCTTGGTGGGTTCGCGCGGCGGGCGCTGCGTCGCGTTGATGCGCTGCGTCTCGTGGCCGAAGTTCAACGTGTGCGGCTCCTGCGGCGCCAGCACCTCCAGGTGATGCATGCCCGCGACGACGTGCACCGGGATGCCGCTGGGATCGACGAGATCAACGGTGAGTCCGCCGACGCTGTCGGGCAGCGGCCGCGCGGAGACGCCGGTCGCGGCGGCCAATCGCGAGAGATCGGCGTGCTCCTGGGCGTGGAACGCGATACCGGCGAACCTGGTCCGTGCGCCGCGGCGGATGATCACGCAGGGCGCCCCCGGGTCGGTGCCGCGCAGCTGCAGCTCGGCGTCGGTGCGCAGCACCGTCGCGAAACCGAATGCGTGCGCGAACAGCTCGGCGCTCACCAGGTCGGGCTTCTCGAACTCCAGCCACGCCAAGTCCCGCACCTTGAGCACGGGGTTGCGGGACCGTCCGGGGTGGTCGCGTCTCCGGCCGCCCTGTTCGCTGTGCAGGTCACGGTGAGCGCCGAGGATGCTGCTCATGGGACTCCTCTGGACTCATTGCTCTTCGCGCGAGCGTTCATCGGGATCAAAAAACTGAAGATATCTTCACTCACGGAGATGGGGTCAGTCAAGAGGATTCTGAAGAAATCTTCAATAAATGAGGTAATCTCGGGGTCCGAACCCGAAACGGCACCGAGGAGGCGCGCGTGACCGGCGACGAGCAGGCGCCCAGCCGACAGGAGAGGCGCAAGCAGCAGACCCGCGCGGCGCTGATCAAGGCCGCGCAGGGCTTCATCGCCGCCGGGGAGCTCAACGCACCGGTGCAGGACATCAGTCGCGCCGCCGACGTCGGCGTGGGGTCGTTCTACAACCACTTCGACAGCAAGGAGGAACTCTTCCGCGCCGCCGTGGAAGACGTCCTCGACCTCTACGGCGGCGTGCTCGACGAGCTGACCCCG
>JAFAWC010000445.1 GCA_019242135.1 Mycobacteriaceae bacterium
GCCGCAGTCCCTACGGAGGCCCGGAACCCGGCGAGATCACTGGGCAGGTAGGTGAAACGAGTACGAACGCCACCTCGGCGGGTTCGCGACTTGATTGTCGGTCGGCGATGCAGTTACAGCCGGGATTTGATCTGGGGTGGGGTCAGCTGCTGTTGAGCCGGCCGGGTCTGGTGCGTTGGCCAGAAGCCCGGCACCGAATGCGCCACTGCGTTTAGGTGATCGACGGTTAGCGAGCTGCCGACGGCCAGAACGAGGAGGGTGACGGTGCCCGCGGTGCGGGTCTTCCAACGGGACAGGACACCAGAAGCCACCGGTCACACCCCTTGCCGACGATCAGGCAACCGCGCTCCAATGAGATTCGTATACGCAGCCTAACGACGGCTGCGTCGACGAGCTGGCCAAAGCCCCGAGCCCTGAAGCATCAAAATGCCGTCATCGGCGATGAGGGGCAGTTCGGGGGACTCGATCGCCGCCCGCAGCCAAACCTGCTCGGCCGCGGAGCGTCTTAGAGCCCTCCTTAACACCCCGAGCGGCACCAGTAAACCCGGCCAGTCGTTTGCACCTAGTGGAGGCGAGGGTGCGCCGCTGCGCTCGTCCCACGTAGCGCTAGAAGGCATACCGTTGACGGCGCAGGGTTTTATGCGCCGCCGGCCGCGGGGAGGTTATGGGCGATGTTCACTAACCGTCGGGAACGTGAGGCGCTTGCCGGCGCCCGGGCCGAGATCACCAGCTTGCAGAGTCGGCTGGCAGCGGACCTCAACTCCCTGTCCGATGACGGTGACGCAGCAAGCCGTCAGGCGCTGGCGGACGCCGGAGAACGCAACAACACGGCTGGTGCGCTGCTCGCTTCAGCCGCGACCATCGCGGAACTTCAAGTAGCTCAGCGGATCATCATCGAAGGGCTAACGGCAACTCGGCTGGTCCGCGAGAAACAAGGCCTACCGCTGGGGCCAGCGCTTCCGGAAAACCCCGCTCCGACCGTTGAGGCACCAACGACCGTCAGCGTTGACGGTCAACAGCACGTTGCCTACCCGGACTATCACCCGCAGCAGCCTCACTACTTTCCAGGTGGCGTTGGTCAGGCGCCTGCCGGCTATTACAAGACCCCGTTCTGGAAGAAGGCGCTGGCTGTAGGTGGCGCCGTTGTCGGCGCCGAAGCCCTCGGCGGCCTGCTCGGCGACGCCTTCGACCCCGATGGAAATGGCGGATTCGGTGGGGACTACGGCGGCGGTGACTTCGACGGAGGTGGCTGGTAGCAGAGCCGTCTCAAACGAGTGGTCTAAGCACTGTCGCGACGCCCGATTGACGCCTTAACAGGCTGGCAACTGCGGTTGGCGTCACCGTCCGGCCTCCGCTGGATCTCGCCCAGTTGCGTGCCCCCCGTGGCAGTGAACAGGCTGGTTAAGGCAGCCGGTTGGTTAGGGCAATCGACAGGGCCGCCGCGAGAAGACCCAAGGTAAGGGCCGCCGCGATGAACCAGCGAGTGAGGTCTTCGGTTTGTGTTCGGTGCGCGATTGAGCGGCCGAGGGTTCTGTAGATGTCTTGGGCTTGGGCCGCGGTTAGGGCACGGGAGTAACTGCCGCCTGTGGCCGTTGCGATGTCCTGCAGTGCTTGAGCGTCTACCGGCACCGGGATGGTCTGTCCTTGCAAGGTGACCGTGCCATTCGGAGTGCCGTAGGCGACGGTGTCGACGGGCACCCTCGCGTTGTGGGCAGCCTGAGCTGCCGGGGCGTTGGGGAGTCCATGGTTGGTTGCCCCATCGGAAAGTAGAACGATCGCGGACCCCCCCGGTGGTAGGGGCGCTCCCGGCCGGACGTGAGCGGCGGCTTCCAGGCTGGAAAGGCTGGCCATGATGGCGTCGCCTATCGCGGTTCCGGCTCCGGGCTGAAGTTGGTCGACTGCGCCCCGAACTTGGCTGCGGTCCGTGGTGGGCGCAACCAATACCGTGGCGGTCGCGTCGAACGCGACCAAGCCCACCCGCGTGCCGGCCGGAACCTGAGCGTTGAAGGCGTCGGCGGCCCGCTGGGCTCCGACGAGGCGGCTGGGCGCAACGTCGGTGGCCACCATCGACTCGGACACATCGATCGCCAACATGACAGCCGACTCAGGCAGCCCGACCCGGGCTGACCGAGTCGGACGCGCTAGCGCCAACACCAAGGCAAGCAACGACAAAAGGAGCAGCACGGCGGCCAGGTGCCGTTTCATCCAGGCCGGTCTTCGCGGAGCGACCGACGCCAGCAACGAAAGTGCCGTGAACCGGACTGTCAGGTGGCGACGACGTGCCGCCGAAGCGACGTAGCACACACTCACAAGGCCGACCGCTGCAGCGAGCCACAGCAGCCCCGGAGACCGGAATGTCACGGGGGCATGCTGCGCCGGCAAGCATGAGATTCACCAAAGCAGCCAGGCCCACCGGTGTCCGCGCACCAGAGGTACCGGAGGTCCATCCGTGCCAAATCACGTCGATCACCTGGCCGTCTAGACGGCGATCGCGGCGCCTTAGGTCTGCTCTCGCCCAAACCGTGGGCGGCTTGACGCCGATTGGGTTCGGGCCGATGATCGCGTGTGCAGCACCTCGTTCGGTGAGGCTTCTGCATGGATACAGGCCACTGACCTTACGACGTCGAGAGACGCCCAGGGTCAGGACAGGTTTCCCCGGCGTAAGGGGTGACCCCAAGTGGCTTCCGGCCTTCGCCGGATACGCCGTGCAGTGCCAAAGCTCTGACGAGGGGGTGCCTGACAGCCCGCCTGCACGTGAGGCGCGCCGGAAGCATCCAGTCCCATGCTGTGTGCGGCGGCGGACCCGTTGTGGAAGGGAGGTGATCGGAATGAGTACCGATGACGGCTGTTCCGGTCATAGCTCCGGGGCGACTTGCGGGAGCGGGTCGCTTCTCGGCTGAGCGTCAGGACTCCCCATCGAGTCCCGGTCCGTTACCCACGATCAGCCAATCTGCGCTGAATTTTTAGTTCGATTTCTGCTGCTGTTCACCCGGGTGCTGCCACAGGCGCGTAGTCCGGCAGGGACCGGCAACAGCGAGGACTCCTGCCCCGTCG
>JAFAWC010000463.1 GCA_019242135.1 Mycobacteriaceae bacterium
CAGTGCGGGCGCGATCGCCATCGGCCCAGTGCTTCAGGGATTGAGAAAGCCCGTCAACGATCTGTCGCGTGGCGCGCTTGTGGAGGACATCGTCAACACAGTAGCGATCACGGCGATTCAGGCGCAGGAGAGTGCGTGACCGACACGGTGCTCGTGTTGAATTCGGGCTCGTCGACGCTGAAGTATGCCGTCGTCGATCCGGTGTCGGCAGAGTTTGTGGCCGAGGGTGTCGTTGAGCGCATCGGCGAGGAATCGGTTCCCGACCACGGCGTGGCGTTGCGCGCCGTCTTCTCGCAGCTCTCAGAACCGGAAGGGCTGGTAGCGGTCGGGCATCGAATCGTGCACGGCGGCAAGTCTTTCTACCGGCCGACGGTGATCACCGATGCGGTGATCACGAGACTCTCGGAGCTCTCCGCACTCGCACCACTGCACAACCCGCCGGGAGTACTCGGTATCGAGGTGGCGCGAAGCGTGCTGCCTGATCTACCGCATGTGGCGGTATTCGACACCGCGTTCTTCCACGACCTGCCCGCGACGGCGGCGACCTACGCCATCGACCGCGAGGTCAGCGAGCGCTGGGACGTGCGGCGCTACGGCTTCCACGGCACGTCGCATCAGTACGTGAGCCAACAGGCGGCGTTGTTTCTGGGTCAGGAGCAGGAGTCGCTGAACCAGATCGTGCTGCATCTCGGCAACGGTGCCTCTGCGGCGGCGATCGTGGGTGGCCGGCCGGTGGACACATCGATGGGCCTTACACCGATGGAGGGCCTGGTGATGGGCAGCCGTTGCGGTGACATCGATCCGGGCGTGGTGTTCTACCTGTCGCGGTCGGCAGGAATGGGTGTGGAAGACATCGAAACGATGCTCAACCGCGGCTCCGGGATGGTCGGACTGTGCGACGAGATCGACCTGCGGCGCGTTCATGCGCTGATCAAGTCCGGCGACGCGGCGGCGCACCGTGCCTACGACATCTACATCCACCGACTGCGCAAGTACATCGGCGCATACCTTGCGGTGCTGGGTCGCACCGATGTGATCACATTCACCGCTGGGGTAGGCGAGAACGACGCTGCAGTGCGCCGAGACGCGGTGAGCGGTATGGCGGCCATGGGCATCGAGCTTGACGAGCACCTCAACGCCAGCCCGGGGACCGGCGCGCGCCGGATCTCCTTCGACCGGTCACCCACGGCGGTGCTGGTGATCCCGACCAACGAGGAGCTGGCGATCGCGCGCGCGTGTGTGACGGTGATCTGAACCGGGTGCGATCGCGCGGGCGCTTGTGACGGTGATCTGAACCGGTGGGGGTTGAGCGGGCGTCGGGTGCGGTGCGTGCTTACTCTGGTGGGTGAGCGCGGGTCGCGTTGAGTGTGCGTCGGCTGCATGAGTGAGTGTTGAGTGTGGCGAGTGTGCGCTGGCTGCGTTGAGTGTGTATGTACTGCAAAGCTTTCCGTGATCTCGCAACAGCCAGTTCGCAGTCAAAGCAGTCAGCGCACACTCGAGGCCATACGCTCCACTCGGTGGACGATGTCGGCGGGGCGGTCTTCGGCGACCACCCGGACAACGCGCCAGGCGAGCTGTTGGACCTTCTCCAAGCGATGAATGTCGCGAGTGAACTGCTTGCGGTCAACGCGATGCAGATCACCGGCGTACTCGACTGCAAGCATCCAGTCTTCCCAACCCATGTCGAGGTAGGCAAAAGGCAGGCCGTCGGCGCCGAGCACCGGTATCTGCGTCCGCGGACGCGGGAAGCCCGCCCCGACGAGGACCAATCGAAGCCATGTTTCCTTCGGAGACTGCGCGCCGCGGTCCACCAGATCCAGCGCGGCTTCCAGTTGGCGCAGCCCCCGCGCGCGGGGATGCGCCATCGCAATGTGTCCCACATCCTCGACCTGGAATCCGGTGGCGCGGGCCAGCGCGTCGAGTCGGGCGACTGTGGACCCAAGTGTGCCGCGCCTGCCGACGTCGAAGGCGGTGCGTTCCGGGGTGGTCACCTCGAGGCCGTTCAGAAGCTGGCGCTCGCCTTCTGCCAGCACTTCTCGTCGGGTGACAATTCCGTCGGGAGGCCTGGAGTTGGCGTGCAGCACCTCCACGGTGAGGTCATCCGGGATCCATTTGGCGCCATGCAGGGCGGCTGCCGCGAGACCGGCGATGATCCCCCGGCGCTGCGACCACAGCCACGCGGCGATGATCCGCTGCCGGGCAGAAAGCCTGGCCAGCCTCGGCACATACACCCCGGGGAACGGGGTGCGGTATTTGCGTCCGCAGTTGATGCCATGTCACCGACCCTTCAGCGAGCGCCTCGCTGCCGATGAACGGTTCGCCCCACACTTTCATGTGCCGAAGGATGGCATCCGATGCCGACAGCTTGCTTTGCGCTAAAAGACGTAGTAGTCAATTACTGCCTCGTAGAACCTGGGCGAACCAACCTCACGGTTTGG
>JAFAWC010000506.1 GCA_019242135.1 Mycobacteriaceae bacterium
CTCTGGCATCGGCGCGGGCTTTGCCCGGCGCTACGCCACCGACGGCTACCACCTGGTGTGTCGTTCTCCGAGGGTCTGGCCAACGGTCTGGACGGCACGTGCGCCGCGGGGCGGATGGCACCGCGAAACCTGGTGCGGTTCATGACCAACACCGTCGGGCGGGGTCGTGGCCGCACCTGAGTCGGTGTTCATCACCGGAGCGAGCCGGGGCATTGGGCTGGCGATCGCGCGCCGATTCGCCGCGGCGGGATACACCGTCGGCGCGGTCGACGTCGACGACACCGGTTTGGCCGCACTGAGAGACGAAGCGGCACAAGGCGACTGGAAGGTGTGGACATCGGTGATGGACGTCACCGACATCGACGCCTGGCACCGGGCGTTGGGTGAGTTCGTTGCGACGGTGGGCGGACGCCTCGACATCCTGGTGAACAACGCCGGCGTGCTCGCCGCCGGCGAGTTCGCCGACATCTCGGCGGCCCGTCACCGCCAACAGGTCGACGTCAACGTCACCGGGGTGATCTTCGGCTGCCACGCGGCGTTCGAGCATCTGCGTCGCACCACCGGCGCCCGAGTGCTCAACATGTGCTCGGCGTCGGCGATCTACGGGCAAGCCGAGCTGGCCTCGTACAGCGCGACCAAATTCGCAGTCCGCGGACTCACCGAGGCACTCGAGATCGAGTGGCGCCCGCACGGCATCGCGGTGATGGCGCTGTGGCCGCTGTTCGTCGACACCGCGTTGCTCACCGGTGTGACGACCGGAACCACGCAGACACTCGGTGTCAACCTGACCGCCGACGACGTCGCCGACGCGGCGTGGCGGGCCCTGCGCCGCAAGTCGCGACTCCTCAAGGTGCACTACCCGGTGGGCAGGCAGACGAAAGTGGTGTACCACCTTGCGCAGTACAGCCCGGCATGGGCCACCAGGCTCGTCAACAAGCGGATGGCTCACTAAACATTGCGGATTCTGATCGCGATGGCCTCGATCGTCATCCTCGGCGCCACCGCCGGGTGTTCAGCACCGCAGAAAACGCCCTTCGCGTACGGCGCGACCGTGGCCAAACTCGGTGAGTCGATGGCGTGGCTGGGCTGGAACATCTCGGTGTCGAATCTGCGATTCGAATCCAGCCACGTGCTCGTCGACGTCGACGCCGCGCCGTCGGCACAGGGCAAGCCGCACGCCAAGCCGGAGGACATCCGGTTCGGCTTGTACGGGGCGCTCGCGCACCCGATCGAAGCGGACGGGCTGGGCAGCTGCAGCGGCATTGCGTCGTTGGCGATCTCGCCGCTGGCTGCGCCGAACCCCGACCGCATCACCGGCACCGTCTGCCTGGGCCCGCTGGACAATCAGAGCGCCGTGCGCGGCGTCTACGTGTACTCACCCCGCGACCGCATGGCCGGCACCACGGCGGCGTACCCGGTGGCGTTTCCCGTCGGCGTGCTGCCGACCAACCGAAGCGACACTGGTATCACGGTGAAATCCACGAGCGTCGAGGCGTGGCGGGCCGACGGGACGATGGTGACGCAGGCATCACTGGGTGATCCCTCGGTGTTCACCGGCAACGGGTACATGCTGCTCGGCCTGGACATCTCGGCCATCAAGGCGCAGTACACCGACGACTCGGTGCGGCGCGCCGGGCCGCTGATGGTGGTGGTCGCACCGACGCTGCCGGCCGGTCAGGGGCTGAGCCACGCCTGCGCGACGTACGGATCGTCGGTGCTGGTGCTGCCCGACGCCAAGCTTGACGGGGTGGCGCTCAACGGCTCGCTGTGCACGCAGGGCGATATCAACCAGGCACTGCTGTACGCGACGCTCACGGTGGTGGGAACGCATGCCGCGGTGTGGATCGGGCGGGACTGAGCGTGATATCGATGAACCGTGGATGTCGTTTCTGTCAGCGGATCAGCGGATGACTGACCCGGTCGCCACGTCAGTGCCCGGAAAGCCCAACCTGCTGCTCGGTGCCTACGAGCTGGGGACGCTGGGTTATCGGGTCGAGGAGTTCTTCGTTTCCGGAATCGCATCGTCATACAGCCCCATCGGGCAGTGCGGCCCCGACGGGCGGTGGGCGGTGACACCTTCCGGCGAGGCGGACTACACCACGCGCTTCGTGGTCTTGAGGCCCGACGAGGCGGGCGCGTTCAACGGAACGGTCGTCGTGGAGTGGCTGAACGTCAGCGGCGGTATCGATGCTCCGGCCCTGTGGTTCATGGCGCACCGCGAGATCGTTCGCGAGGGCTGTGCCTACGTCGCGGTCTCGGCCCAACGGGTGGGTGTCGAGGGCGGTGGCATCAGCCTGACGGGGGCGAATATGTCACTGAAATCCCTTGACCCGCAACGTTATCGAAACCTGAGCCATCCCGGGGACGCCTACTCCTACGACATCTTCTCGCAGGTCGGCCGGTTGGTTCGGCACGCGGGTGTGCTCGGCGGGCTCAGCCCGGAACGTGTTGTGGGGGTGGGTGAGTCGCAGTCGGCGATGTTTCTGACGACTTACGTCAATGCGGTCGATCCGCTCGCCGAAGCCTACGACGGCTTCCTGGTCCACTCACGGTTCGGTCCGACGGCACCGCTGGACGGGGCGACCATCCTGGATCCCTCGGGTGCAGCTTTAGGTTCTCCCGTTCGGTTCCGTCCCGACCTTCGGGTCCCACTGGTCACGATCATCACCGAGACCGACCTCCTCGGTGCGGTCCTTCAGGGCTATCACCTCGCGCGGCAGCCCGACAACGAGCACCTGCGCGTCTGGGAGATACCCGGCGCGGCCCATGCAGACAACTACACCATCCTGGTGGCCCCCATCGACAGCGGATCGGCATCGCTGGAAGCCATCGTGGCCGCGTACGCACCGACCGACATGCTGATGGGCCAACAACTCTCGCATTGCATAAACTTCGCGCCGCAGCACCACTACGTCGTCCAGGCGGCGATCGCCAGGCTTGA
>JAFAWC010000135.1 GCA_019242135.1 Mycobacteriaceae bacterium
CACTGACCGCCTCGTCGAACTCGCGGTGGTTCCCGGCCCGCGGGACGACTGGCTGACCGACCCGGACGCGTTGGTGCACACCGACTGGCTCGTGTCCGACCGCAGCGACCGCGTCGGCATGCGCCTGGCCGGTGAACCTATGCAGCACCGTTGGCCCGATCGTCAACTGCCCAGTGAGGGCGCCACCAGAGGCGCGATCCAGGTGCCGCCCAACGGGTTGCCGGTGATCCTCGGCCCGGACCACCCGGTCACCGGCGGCTATCCGGTCGCCGGAGTGATCGTCGACGCCGACATCGACCGCATCGCCCAGATCCGGCCGGGGCAGACAGTGCGCTTTCACTGGTCCAAGCCGCGCAAACCGTGATAGACCGAGACATGTGCGCACTCAGGTCCACACGGCACGCCTGATCCA
Source organism: Mycobacteriaceae bacterium (assembly GCA_019242135.1). GTDB lineage: Bacteria > Actinomycetota > Actinomycetes > Mycobacteriales > Mycobacteriaceae > Mycobacterium. The sequence continues at coordinate 413 of JAFAWC010000135.1, forward strand.
CACCGCCGACCTCGACGGCGAGACCCTCCAGAGCGCACATCAACTGCTCGTCGATGCTTTCGAGGGCGACTTCAGCGAGGACGACTGGGAGCACACGCTCGGTGGCATGCACGCGCTGGTCTGCCACCATGGCGTGCTGATCGCACATGCCGCAGTGGTTTTACGCCGGCTCCTGGTCGGCGGGTCGCCACTGCGCACCGGCTACGTCGAGGGGGTCGCGGTGCGTGAGGATTGGCGCGGGCAGGGCCTAGGCACGGCGTTGATGAACGGTGTCGAACAGGTGATCCGCGGGGCGTACCAGCTTGGTGCGCTTAGTCCGTCGGAGATGTCCCGCCAGTTCTGCCTCGCCCGGGGATGGATCCAGTGGACGGGTCCGACGTCGGTGCTTTCGCCGAGTGGATTGAAACGGACACCGGCCGACGACCGCGGGGTGTTTGTCCTGCCGGTTCATGTGCCGGTTGATCCCACCGCAGACTTGGTGTGCGACTGGCGATCTGGTGACGCCTGGTAGCAGCGTAGCGTGGAAGGCATGACGAGCGCAGGAGCCTTCCAACCCAACCCCGAAATGTTCGACAGGATCTACCGTGGTGAGCCGACCTTCGATGGTGCGCCGCCTCCGACCGGGATCCCGTGGGACGTCGGACAGGCGCAGCCGCCGCTGATGGAACTCGAGGCGCTCGGTGGTATCTCCGGAGAGGTGCTCGACATCGGGTGCGGCCTGGGTGACAACGCGATCTTCCTTGCCTCCCGCGGATATTCGGTGACCGCCCTGGACGGTTCCGCGGAGGCGATCGAGCGCGCCAGCCGGCGCGCCGAGGAGGCCGGTGTCCGCGTCACCTTCGGCATCGCCGACGCCACCAATCTCACCGGCTATGACGGACGATTCGACACGGTCGTGGACAGCGCGCTGTATCACTGCCTCGACGACGGCGGCCGCCGATCGTATGCCGCAGGCCTGCACCGCGCGACTAAGCCGGGAGCCCGCTGGCACCTCTTTTGTTTTTCCGATGCCAGCGTCAACGGCTTGCTGGCACCCCGCCCGGTGACCGAGGACAACATCCGCGAGACCTTGACGTCGAGCGGCTGGCGCATCGACTTCCTCGGCCATACCACATACCTGGCCAATACCAGCTCGTTCGCCGGCGACCGGCACAACCTGCCAGAACAGCTACGCCAGCAAATGCCGCCCGACCAACTCGAGCGGATGCAGGCCATGGCGAAGCGGTGGGCGGCGATCCTGCCGGTGCTGGACGGCGACCGGGTGCACCTCCCGATCTGGGTTGTGCACACCACCCGGGTTGAGCAGCCCTAAGCGCTTTCGGCTCCCCCGCCAGACGTTCGCCCAGGGCGAACCTCCACCGGGAACTTAAGCGTACTCGGCTCAGGTTTTACTCGGTAGCGAGACCGGCAGCGGGCCGGTCAACAGCACCGAGGAGAAGCAAAATGAGCAACATCACCGTCTGGGGGCGTCCGGCATGGAATCTCGACCGCTGGGTCAACGATTTCTTCGGCCCCGCCACGGCGAGCGACTGGGCGTTCCGTCCGGCTGCTGAGATCGCCAAGGACGGCGACGACGCGGTCGTACGCGTCGAACTGCCTGGCGTCGATGTGGAAAACGATGTCAACGTCGAGGTCGACAAGGGCACACTGATCATCCACGGCGAGCGCCGCGACCAGCATGAAGAGCAGAACAACGGCCGCACACTGCGCGAAGTGCGCTATGGATCGTTCCGCCGCTCGTTCGCGCTGCCGTCGCACGTCAGCGGCGACGCCGTCAGCGCCAGCTATGACGGCGGCGTCCTCACCGTCAGGGTGGCCGGCGCCTACGCCGGTAGCGAGCCGCAGCGCATCGCCATCGACAGCAAGTAATCCGGCGCCGAGTCGCCAACCGCAGGGTCCCCGAAGCGCGCCGCGCTCGGGGACCCTGCTTTGTTGAGGTAAACGTGCTGGTCGACGACGTGACGGGCGTCACGCATCCTCTATGATCTGCTCCGCAACAGGTGTCGTACTGTGAGTCTCGACATCGTCAGTCCAGGGAGGACCCGTGGCCAGCAGAGCCAGCACAGCTGAACTCGCGGAGTTGCACCAACTGATCAACGGGGTCCGGCGGTGCGCGATGTCGATGAAGTCCCGCTACGGTGACAACCCGGCGATGCAGCGAATCATCAACGACGCCGACCGGCTGCTCAACGACGTCGACCGGCTCGACATCGACGTCGCGGAACTGGACCTGGGTCGGCCATCCCAACAACAGACAGGAGAGAAGATTCCTGTGCCGGATACGCAGTACGACACCGATTTTTGGCGTGATGTCGACGACGAGGGCGTCGGCGGCCAGTCCGGTACCCGATGAGCGCGCCGACGACCAAGCGCGAAGCCACCGACGCCACAGGAGTCTTTTCCCCCACTCGTGCCGAACTCCCGCAGCGCACGCTGCGGACCGACAAGTGGTGGCTGCCGACGGTGTGGACCGACCTCGGCTTCGCCGCGTTCGTCATCTATGCGACGGTTCGGGCGTTCCTGGGCACCAACTACTGGGTGGCCGACTACCACTACCTGACACCGTTCTACTCGCCGTGCGTGAGCACCGGGTGCATCCCTGAAGCCAGCCATTTCGGACAGTTTCTTCCCGACGTGTGGTGGTTGCCGTATGCGGCGATCACGCTGCCGTTCCTGCTGGCTTTCCGGCTGACGTGCTACTACTACCGCAAGGCGTACTACCGGTCGGTCTGGCAGTCGCCGCCGGCGTGCGCTGTCGCCGAACCGCATTCGCGATACACCGGCGAGACCGCGATACCGCTGATCGTGCAGAATTCGCATCGCTACTTCTTCTACGCGGCGTTCATCATCTCAATCATCAACACCTACGACGCCGTCCAGGCTTTCCACTCACCGAAGGGCGGCTTCGGCTTTGGCCTCGGCAACGTGATCATCGTCGTGAACGTGATCTTGCTCTGGGTCTACACGCTGTCTTGCCACTCGTGTCGCCACGTTACCGGTGGCCGGCTTAAGCACTTTTCCAAACACCCTGTGCGGTATTGGATGTGGACGCAGATCAGCAAGCTGAACAGCCGGCACATGTTGTACGCGTGGATCACGCTGGGCACGCTGATGCTCACCGACTTCTACATCATGCTGGCGAGCAGCCACACCATTACTGATCCGAGATTCATCGGCTGACTAGCTTTTGCATTTAGGGAATCACAAGCGGGGTTTGTATGACTGATTCTGGGGCCCTCCGGCCTGGCACCTCATCGCAGGTCGAACGCCATCCTTACGACGTCGTCGTCATCGGCGCGGGCGGCTCGGGGTTGCGCGCGGTGATCGAGGCGCGCGAGCGCGGCCTCAGGGTTGCGGTGGTGTGCAAGTCACTGTTCGGCAAGGCGCACACGGTCATGGCCGAGGGTGGGTGCGCGGCGGCGATGGGCAACGCCAACCCGAAGGACAACTGGCAGGTGCACTTCCGCGACACGATGCGCGGCGGGAAATTTCTCAATAACTGGCGGATGGCGGAGTTGCACGCCCGCGAGGCGCCCGACCGCGTGTGGGAGCTGGAGACCTACGGCGCGCTCTTCGACCGGACCAAGGACGGCCGAATCAGCCAGCGCAACTTCGGCGGTCACACCTACGCCCGGCTCGCGCACGTCGGCGACCGTACCGGGTTGGAGATCATCCGCACCATGCAGCAGAAGATCGTTTCGCTGCAGCAGGAGGATTACGCCGAACTCGGTGATTACGAGGCCCGTATCAAAGTCTTCGCCGAGTGCACGGTCACCGACCTGATCCTCGACAATTCGGGGACGGGTGCCCCAGAGGAGCATGGTCGAATTGCGGGCGCGTTCGCGTACTGGCGGGAAAGCGGCCGCTTCATCGTGTTCGAGGCCCCGGCGATCGTGATGGCCACCGGCGGAATCGGCAAGTCCTACAAGGTCACATCGAACTCGTGGGAGTACACCGGTGACGGGCACGCGCTGGCGCTGCGGGCCGGGGCGAGCCTGATCAACATGGAGTTCGTCCAGTTCCACCCCACCGGGATGGTCTGGCCGCCGAGCGTCAAGGGCATCCTGGTCACCGAGGGCGTGCGCGGCGACGGCGGTGTACTGAAAAACGCCGAGGGCAAGCGCTTCATGTTCGACTACATCCCTTCGGTGTTCAAGGGCCAGTACGCCGAGAACGAAGAAGAGGCCGACCAGTGGCTCAAGGACAACGATTCCGCGCGCCGCACCCCCGACCTGCTGCCGCGCGACGAGGTGGCCCGCGCGATCAACACCGAGGTCAAGTCGGGCCGCAACTCCCCGCACGGCGGCGTGTTCCTCGATATCGCATCGAGGTTGCCCGCTGAGGAGATCAAACGTCGCCTGCCGTCGATGTACCACCAGTTCATGGAGCTGGCGGAGGTCGACATCACCAAGGAAGCCATGGAAGTCGGGCCGACCTGCCACTACGTGATGGGCGGTATCGAGGTGGATCCCGATACCGGTGCTGCCACGGTCGGCGGGCTGTTCGCGGCCGGCGAGTGTTCGGGCGGCATGCACGGCTCTAACCGGCTGGGCGGCAACTCGTTATCCGACCTGCTCGTGTTCGGCCGGCGTGCGGGACTGGGCGCGGCCGACTACGTCCGCGGGCTGCGGGACCGGCCTGCACTGTCTGAGACAGCCATAGACCGTGCCGCCAAGCTGGCGCTGGCGCCGTTCGAGGGGCCGTCCAACGGGGCGACACCGGAGAACCCGTACACACTGCAGCTTGACCTGCAGGACACGATGAACGAGCTGGTCGGCATCATCCGCAAGTCCGAGGAGATCGAGGAGGCGCTGTCCAAGCTTGATCAGTTGCGTGAGCGGTTCAAGAACCTTCAGGTAGAGGGGCATCGGCAGTTCAATCCCGGCTGGCACCTCGCGATCGACCTGCGCAACATGCTGCTGGTCAGCGAATGCGTCGCGAAGGCTGCGCTCACCCGAACCGAGAGCCGCGGCGGCCACACCCGAGACGATCACCCGTCGATGGAGCCGGAATGGCGCAGGTCACTTTTGGTGTGCCGCGCCGACGGCGACGCGGTGGTTCCCGACGTCACCGTGACGCGGGAACCTCAGGTGGCGATGCGCCCAGATCTGTTGGAACTCTTCGAAATAGACGAACTCGAAAAGTACTTCACCGACGAGGAGCTGGCCGATCACCCGGGACGGAGAGCGTAATGGCGTACCAGGCGAGCGTGCGGGTCTGGCGGGGCGACGAGTCCAGCGGCGCGCTGCAGGATTTCACGGTCGAGGTTAACGAGGGCGAGGTGGTGCTCGACATCATCCACCGGCTACAGCAGACCGAGGTGCCCGACCTCGCCGTGCGGTGGAACTGCAAGGCGGGCAAGTGCGGCTCGTGTTCGGCGGAGATCAATGGCCGCCCGAAGCTGATGTGCATGACCCGGATGTCGACGTTCGCCGAGGACGAGGTCATCACCGTCACACCGCTGCGCGCGTTCCCGGTGATCCGCGACCTGGTCACTGATGTCTCCTTTAACTACGAGAAGGCCAGGGAGATACCGTCTTTCGCACCGCCCAAGGAGTTGCAACCCGGTGAGTACCGGATGCAGCAGGTTGACGTCAACCGCAGCCAGGAGTTCCGCAAGTGCATCGAGTGCTTCTTGTGCCAGAACACTTGCCACGTGGTTCGCGACCACGAGGAGAACAAGAAAGCGTTCGCCGGCCCTCGGTACCTCATGCGTATAGCCGAGTTGGAGATGCACCCACTGGACACCCTCGACCGGCGCAATTCGGCCCAGGAGGAACACGGTCTGGGGTTCTGCAACATCACCAAGTGCTGCACCGAGGTCTGCCCGGAGCAGATCAAGATTACCGATAACGCGCTTATCCCGATGAAGGAGCGCGTGGTCGATCGCAAATACGACCCGGTGGTGTGGCTGGGCAGCAAGCTGTTCCGCCGCAAATAGCACTCTCACCACAGCTCACCGACCCCTGAGATTGGGATCGGTAGCGGCTCGTGAGGTCTGTACTTCCCATGACGGAGCCGACGCGGCACCGCATGAGTGAAGGGAAACGACAGTGAGACGACTATTCGCCGCAGCGATCGGGTCGGCGGGCCTCGCGGCGCTGCTGATGGGTTGCTCCAGCAGCAGTGGCAGCACGGCACAGGTCTCCGCCGGCTCGGGCACCGAGGTCCAGGTCGACGGCAAGCCCCTGCAGGGCCTCGATACGAACACCGTGACCTGCGTCAGGCAAGCCGGCCAGATCAAAATCGCCAGCGGGGCGGTGAGCGGCCAGCAAGGACTGGCGGTCGTGATGAGCGACGCCAACCCGCCCCAGGTCCAGTCACTGGCCATGCTTGTCGATGGCAACATGCTCGGGGTGAGCAACACCGGGGGACCGAGTGCCGGCTCCGCCGACGTCAAGGTCAACGGCGACACCTACACGATCACCGGCCAAGCCGCGGGCGCCGACATCAAGAACCCGATGGCAGGCATCGTCAGCAAGCCGTTCAGCATCAAGGTGAACTGCCACTGACGGACAGCCCAAAGCGGCGGACGTGGGATAACGTCCGCCGCTTTGGGCTTCTTCGGACCCTGTGCCCGCACAAATTGAGTCAGCAATGATCAGGCGCGCTGATCCGCTGGCGTTGGCTTAGAGTCCCGGACGGTTCACATCGTGGAGATGATCTGCTGACGCTGTGCGGTGTACTCGTTCTCAGAAATCGCACCGGTCGCGCGCAGTGTCTCGAGCTCCTGTAGGCGCCGGTAAACCAACGGCGAGGGCGGTTTGGGCGCGGCCGAGGGCGCAGACGCAGGCGCCGGCGGAAATGCCGGCGGATGCGGCTGGACACCGCCGGGTTGCTGCCACTGGTGAGGAGACGGCTGCACACCGCCGGGTTGCTGCCAATGACGAATGGTGCCACCCGGCCTTTCGCCGAAGTTGAACACCCCGAGTCGAAGCAGCAGGACGACCAGACTGATACCTCCGATCGGCAGTCCGACATAGAAGAACGGAGGTACGCCAAAGCCGTACTGACTCAACAGGACAAAGCGCGCCAGCACCGATAGTGCGAGCAGAGCGGCGATGATCACGCCGATCAACGCGATGACTTTATTGTTCATTTGAGTGTTCCCTCGTTTATTCGCTGCCCCTCGCAGCGCTGATGTGGCAACCAAACACCACTGGCGTCGCTACCGATCCCAAAATTGGCGTTGACGACGCGGCGGCACGAACGGCCAGCATGTCGTCGGCTAGCGAAAGCTGTTCGCGTGCAGTGGGATCGAACGCTACCAGCACCACAGCGAAACGGCCGCCCTGCACAAGGCAGCGAAAACGGCCGCCCTGCACAAGGCAGGGCGGCCGCCGTCGAACTACTTAACTCAGAGCGGGAAGAACTGGTTTAACCACCAGACACCCCAACCCCCGATGTCCGGGTTCCACACGACCGGTGCACCCGGGGCCCAGTCCGGCGCCGCAGGCATTGGAGGCGCCCAGTCCGGGACGTTGCCGCGGTCGCGCCAGTCACGGTCGCCACGCCATCCGGCGTCGCGGTCGCCGTGCCAGTCACGGTCGCCGCGCCAGTCGTTGTCGTGCCAACCGGGGCCCGGCGGTTGCGGCCAGGGGTTGTCGTTATCAGCGTGCGCAAGGCCCGTGCCCAAACCAAGGGCACCAAGTCCGAGTGCACCGGTGATCCCGGCAGCCGCTGTCAGCTTCTTGACGTTCATCGTGAACTCCTTGTCTACCGTCTGCGCCGCCTGCGGCGACGTCTGGGCGTCGACATTCGGATTTCAATGTCAA
>JAFAWC010000297.1 GCA_019242135.1 Mycobacteriaceae bacterium
CGCTGCTGACCGTCGACCTCGATGTCGAGACAAAGATGGCGGTCCCGAAGACGATGGTGAAGAAGGTCATCGACGACGCGCTCGGGTACCTTGCCGACAACCTCAAGAAGCGGGCCGAGCAGTTGAGCGCGTAGCGCCGTTGGGAGCCGAGGAGGTCACCACCATGCCGTTCGTGCCGTCCGCCACCGATCAGCCCTATCTAGCCCAACGTCAGAACTGGACAAACCAACTGGCCAGGCACGCCTTGATGCAGCCGGACGCGACCGCCCTGCGTTATTTCGGGCGCACGACCACCTGGGCCGAGTTGGAGCGCAGGGTCAGCGCGCTGGCGGGCGGCTTGAGCCGGCGCGGAGTGGGGTTCGGCGACCGGGTTTTGATCCTGATGCTGAACCGGCCCGAGTTCGTCGAATCCTTCTTAGCCGTCAACCAACTCGGAGCGATCGCGGTCCCGGTGAATTTCCGGATGACGGCCCCCGAGATCGCGTTCTTGGCCAGCGACTGCGACGCCAGGGTGGTCATCACCGAGTCGGTGCTGGCGCGCGTTGCTACCGCGGTCGCCGGCCTCGATCCGACACTGGGCACCGTGATCGTCGCGGGGTCGCCGTCCGATGACGAGGTGGTGGGCTACGAGGACCTGATGGACGAGCCGGGCGGCCCGGCCAAGCCGGTGGACATCCCGAACGACTCGCCGGCGCTGATCATGTACACCTCCGGGACCACAGGGCGGCCGAAGGGCGCGGTGCTGACACACACCAACCTCAACGGGCAGGCGATGACGTTTCTCTTCACCAACGGCGCCGACATCCACAACGACGTCGGATTCATCGGCGTCCCGCTCTTCCACATCGCCGGAATCGGCAACATGATCATCGGCCTGCTGCTCGGTTTGCCCACGGTCATCTACCCGGTGGGATCATTCGATCCGGGCGCACTGCTCGACGTTCTCGAAGCCGAGAAGGTGACGGGCGTCTTCCTGGTACCGGCGCAGTGGCAAGCGGTGTGTGCCGAACAGCACACCAACCCGCGCGACCTCCGCCTGCGGGTGCTGTCCTGGGGCGCGGCGCCGGCCTCCGACACGCTGCTGCGCCAGATGTCGCAGACCTTCCCCGGCACCCAGATCCTCGCGGCGTTCGGGCAGACCGAGATGTCACCTGTCACCTGTATGTTGTTGGGGGAGGATGCAATTCGCAAACTCGGCTCCGTCGGCAAGGTGATCCCGACGGTTGCCGCGCGGGTGGTCGACGATGACATGAACGATGTCCCAGTCGGCGAGGTCGGCGAGATCGTGTACCGGGCACCCACATTGATGGCGGGCTACTGGAACAATCCCGGGGCCACCGCGGCGGCCTTCGCGGGCGGCTGGTTCCACTCGGGCGATCTCGTGCGCCAGGACGACGAGGGCTACATCTGGGTGGTCGACCGCAAGAAAGACATGATCATCTCCGGTGGCGAGAACATTTACTGCGCCGAGGTCGAGAACGTCCTGGCGGCCCATCCGGCAATCATCGAAGTAGCCGTGATCGGGCGCCCGCACGACAAGTGGGGAGAGGTCCCGATCGCCGTCGCGGCCGTTGCTGAGTCGGGTCTTACCCGCGCTGATCTTGATGAATTCCTGAGTGGGCGGTTGGCCCGGTACAAGCACCCCAAGGGCCTGGAAATCGTCGACGCGTTGCCGCGAAACCCTGCTGGCAAAGTTCTCAAAACCGAGTTGCGAGCACGGTTCGGCGGGGGTGCGGGAGCAGGGCCTGGTCAAAGCGGCTCTGCGGCAATAGTTTCTGCCGGGGCAACGGACGGTTGATGGGCGACGTCGTGTTTGCTAACGGATCAAGCGCCAATCGCGCGGATGCGGTATACGACCGGGTTTTCATCAGGTACAGTCCTGTGCGCTGTCTTACTACCAACCGGTAGGGAGACGGAGGTCACGTGGTGGGTGCTGGGGCAAGGAGGGGGCGTGCGACTCGATCTGCCGTTGCGCCGCGGTGAACGCGGCTACGACGCGCGGGTATTGCCATGACCACGTCGAGTGGGATCACCGACTACGTCCGGGATCGGACCAGGCCGGCGCTGGTGGCCGTCGGCGGCTTCACGCGGATGTGCGTGCTGACCGGCAAGGCGCTGGCTCGCCCATTTCAGTGGCGCGAGTTCATCTTGCAGGGCTGGTTTTTGATGCGGGTGTCGTTCCTGCCCACCATCGCGGTGTCGATACCGCTGACCGTGCTGCTCATCTTCACGCTCAACATCCTGTTGCGGGAGTTCGGCGCCGCCGACGTCTCGGGCGCCGGCGCCGCGATCGGCGCGGTCACCCAGCTGGGGCCGCTGACCACGGTGCTGGTGGTGGCCGGCGCCGGTTCGACCGCCATCTGCGCTGACCTCGGCGCCCGCACTATCCGCGAAGAGATCGACGCGATGGAGGTTCTGGGCATCGACCCGATCCACCGGCTGGTCGTTCCTCGCGTCATCGCCGCGACCATGGTCGCCACCCTGCTCAACGGACTGGTGATCACTGTGGGCCTGGTCGGGGGCTACATATTCGGGGTGTACCTGCAGAACGTCAACGGCGGGGCGTATCTGCAGTCGCTGACGCTGATCACCGGCCTGCCCGAGGTCCTCATCGCGACGATCAAAGCCGCGACGTTCGGACTCATCGCCGGGCTGGTCGGCTGCTACCGGGGGCTGACGGTCGGCGGCGGGTCGAAGGGCCTCGGCATCGCCGTCAACGAGACCGTGGTGTTGTGCGTCGTGGCGCTGTACGCCGTCAACGTCGTGCTCACCACGATCGGTGTGCGATTCGGCACGGGGAAGTGACATGAGCACCGGCGCCGTCCTCCGCAGCCGCTTTCCGAAGGCGTATTCCCGCAGCCGCCAACTCGCCGGCGTGCCCGGCAGCGCACTCGAGACCGTCGGCAATCTCGCGTGGTTCTCGGCCACCGCGGTGATCTCGATGGGCCACGCGCTGCGGTACTACCGCAAGGAGACGCTGCGGCTGATCGCCCAGATCGGAATGGGTACCGGCGCCATGGCCGTCGTCGGCGGTACCGTCGCCATCGTCGCGTTCACGACGCTGTCGGGGAGTTCGCTGGTCGCCATTCAGGGCTTCGCGTCACTGGGGTATATCGGCGTCGACGTGTTCACCGGGTTCTTCGCCGCACTGATCAACGTGCGCATCGCCGCGCCGGTCGTCACGGGCATCGCGCTGGCGGCCACCGTGGGCGCCGGCGCCACCGCCGAACTGGGCGCGATGCGGATCAGCGAGGAGGTCGACGCGCTCGAAGTGATGGGCATCAAGTCGATTTCGTATCTGGTCTCGACCCGGGTGATGGCCGGGCTGGTGGTGATCATCCCGCTGTATTCCGCGGCGATGATCATGTCGTTTTTCTCACCGCAGATAGTGACGACATTGTTCTACGGTCAACCGTCGGGCACCTACGACCACTACTTCCGCACCTTCCTGCGGCCCGACGATGTGTTCTGGTCATTTCTGGAGGCCATCATCATCGCGGCGATCGTGATGGTGACGCACTGCTACTACGGCTATTACGCCAGCGGCGGCCCGGTCGGGGTGGGCGAGGCCGTCGGCCGGTCCATGCGTTTCTCGCTGGTTTCGGTGCAGATCGTCACCCTATTCGCCGCGTTGGCGCTCTACGGCGTCGACCCGAACTTCAACCTGACGGTGTGATGCGATGACCGCGCCCGTCAACGATCCACGAACCCCGCCCTACAAGTTGGCGGGGTTGGTGGTGCTGATCGTCGTCGCGGTGATCGTGTTTCTGGTCTACTACCAGTTCCGCGGCTACTTCCTGCCGACCACGCAGCTGACGATGCTCTCGGACCGCTCCGGACTATCGATGAACCCCGGCGAGAAAGTCACCTTCAACGGCGTCCCGATCGGGCGCGTGACCAAGATCCAGCAGGTCAACATCGGCGGTGTCTCTCAGGCTCAGTTCACTCTCGACGTCGATCCCCAGTACATCAAGCTGATTCCGAAGAACGTGGACGCCCAGATCAAGGCGACCACGGTGTTCGGCAACAAGTACGTATCTTTCACCTCGCCGAAAAATCCGGTGCCGCAACGCATCAGCTCGAAGGACACCATCCACGTGTCGGGGGTGACCACCGAATTCAACACGTTGTTCGAAACGATCGTGTCGATCTCGGAGAAGGTCGATCCGATCAAGCTCAACGAGACGCTGTCGGCCACCGCGCAAGCGTTGGACGGCCTCGGCGACCGGTTCGGCCAGTCGATCATCCACGGCAACGAAATCCTCGCCGACGTGAACCCGCAGATGCCGCAGATCCGCTACGACACCCAGAAGCTGGCTGATCTGGCCGATACGTATGCCAACGCGTCGCCGGACCTGTGGGCATTCCTGCGCAGCGCGGTCACCACCACCCGGACGCTGCACGAGGAGGAGTCGAACATCGACGCGGCGCTGATGGCGTCGGTCGGGTTCGGCAACACCGGCGCGGACGTCTTCGAGCGCGGCGGCCCGTACCTGGTGCGCGGCGCCGAGGACCTGATTCCGACCTCGCAACTGCTCAACGAATACAGTCCGGAACTCTTCTGCACGATCCGCAATTTCCACGACGTCGCTCCCAAGATCGCCGATTCGCTCGGCGGCAACGGGTACTCGCTGAGAACCCACTCCGAGGTCCTCGGCGCCGGCAACCCATACGTTTATCCCGACAACTTGCCGCGGGTGAACGCGCGCGGTGGGCCCGAGGGTAAGCCGGGCTGCTGGCAGGAGGTCAACCGCGACCTGTGGCCGGCGCCGTACCTGGTGATGGACACCGGTGCGTCGATCGCCCCGTACAACCACCTATCGCTCGGGTCGCCGTTCGCGATCGAGTACATCTGGGGCCGCCAGGTCGGGGAGTACACGATCAACCCATGAAGATCACCGGTACCGCCGTCAAGCTCGGAGCATTCGCCGCGGTGCTCCTGCTGTTCACCGCGATCATCATCGTGGTGTTCGGTCAGATGCGTTTCCAGAGCACCACCGGGTATTCGGCGATCTTCAGCAACGTCAGCGGGTTGCGAAACGGCCAGTTCGTCCGCGCGTCCGGCGTCGAGGTGGGCAAGGTCTCCAACATCACGCTCATCGACAACGGCCAGCGGGTGCGCGTCGACTTCAATGTCGACCAGTCACTGCCGTTGTACGAAGGAACCACCGCGACCATCCGGTACCTGAACCTGATCGGGGACCGCTACCTCGACCTGAAGAAGGGCGACAGCGACAAGCGCATGTCCGCCGGCGCCACGATCCCGCTGGAACGCACCCAGCCCGCGGTGGACCTCGACGCGCTGGTGGGCAGCTTCCGTCCGTTGTTCCGAGCCTTGGACCCGCAGAAGGTCAACACGATCGCCCAGTCGATCGTCACGATCTTCCAAGGCCAGGGCGGCACGATCAGCGACATCCTCGACCAGACGGCGCAGCTGACGAACACGCTGGGCGACCGTGACAAGGCTATCGGGGAGGTGATCCAGAACCTGAACACGGTGCTGGACACCACCGTCAAGCACCAGAAGGACCTGGATGACACCATCAAGAACTTCGAAGTCCTCATCACCGGACTGAAGAACCGTGCCGACCCGATCGCGGACTCCACCGCCGCGATCAGCAACGCGGCAGGCACGATCGCCAACCTGCTGGCCGACAATCGCCCGTTGCTGCACGACACCATCGGTCAGCTTGAGACCATCCAGGGGCCGCTAGTCGACCAGAAGGACCAGCTCAACGACATCCTCGTGCGACTGCCGACAGCGTTGAAGATCATCGGTCGCGCCGGTGGCGTGTACGGCGACTTCTTCAACTTCTACGCCTGTGACATCTCGTTGAAGTTGAACGGGTTGCAACCCGGCGGTCCGGTGCGCACCGTGCGCATCA
>JAFAWC010000304.1 GCA_019242135.1 Mycobacteriaceae bacterium
CAGTGCTGCGATCGCGGGCATGTGCAACAACACCGGCAAGGTCGCCGCCGCGGCGACTCCGGTAAAGGTGCGGTCGGCTGGCAGTTGCCGGTGGTCACGCCACCGATAGGCGACATCACCGAGGTAAAACAGCGCCATGCCGCCGGCCAGTGCGACCGCGGGTAACAACGGCAACGGAACGGTACCGTGCTCGATGGTGGCGTGCGCTCCGACGGCGAACAGCATGATGCCGGCGACCAGGGGTAAATGCAGGTAGCTGTATGCGTCGCGGGCAAGGTGGGCCCGTTCTGTGCCGGTGACCTGCTCCAGCCGTTGCCGGGCTCCGGACGTCAGACCGAAGTAGGTCCACCAGAACGTGGCCATGACGGCCACACCCAGCACCAGAGCAGTAATAACCTCCCATCGGCCGAGATCCTTTGCACCTCCGCCTAATTCCACTACTACCTCACCGAGCGCGATGATGATGATCGAGCCGTGGCGCGATACGAAGTAGGACGGTGAGACGCGAAATCCACCGAGGCCGAGCACGCCCGGTGCGCCATAGTCGATCACCGCCGCGGCTACCCACAGCAGTTCGCGGCCCGGCGAGTCAACAAAGGCGCCGGCCACGATGCAGGCGGGCGCGGCCACGAATGCCGGAGCTATTCGCCGGGTGCCCCGCCGCAACGCCGCGTCCTCGCGCGAGGAGAGGGCGACGAACTTCACCACGTGGATCAACCGAACCACCAGCAAGGCGATGGCGAAGACCAGCGCACCCGACGCGAACGCTGCAGGCAGCGCTGCTGCGGCAACGAGCATTGCGGCCATCGCAGCGATGACCACCGCTTCATGCCACACGTTGGCCGTGTCGAAGGTATTGATGAGCCAGGTGTAGCCCACCCAGGCCCACCACACCGCAAGTAGTGCCAGGGCGGCCCGGCCGAAACCGGTCGGCGAGAGATCCCGCAGCACGAGTTGCGTGACTTGTGACATGGCGAAGGTGAAGACCAGATCGAAGAACAGTTCGAGGTTGCCCTCCGATCGTGGGCCCGCGTGTTGAGCCGAGTTCTCGTCGTCACCCACGGCATCACTCCCCTCCTGCATCAACGCAACGACCAGTCATCGAATCGCGCTCCGAGATCACTCGGCGGCGAGCGGTACTTGCACACCCCCCCACCGCCATCACCCTGAGTAACCTGAGAAATCCGAGTCAATCCGGAGACCCGCCCGCGCCAGCGATTGGTCGCCGCTCACCTCGCCCGGACGGGCTTCAGGGTTCGCACGTCGCCCGGGCCGACAGTTTTATAGTCCGCGCGTTCCTCGGCATTGGGTTGCGTCAGCTATCTGATCAAAACGACGATCGCCGCGATGGCGCAACAGAGGTTCAGGGCGAGAACGGTTACCCATAGGTGTGGGTCGCGTTTCTGAGTTTCGATGTCGCGTGTCAGCGGTGGGAGGACTCGAATCAGGATGGGAAGCGCCGACAGCGCCAGCCCGGCAGTTACTAGCGCGGCCGCTGAGGCACCCCAGCCTGTCGCATCGCCTCGAGCGAAACGAAGAACGTGGCGGCGATCACCAGAGCTGTGACGAGCCGTAGGCCGGGATCGACCTGCTGCTGCCCGGTCTTGGTGTTTGAGGTGTCAAAGAACCGAAGCTGAAACAGCAGGGCTCCGGTTACGGCGAGCTGGATCGCGATGATCGACTGGAAATACTGAACCGGCGCGCCACTGCCTATGGACACATCATGCGCGAGTAATGGGAGCGGACATTCGGGAGTCGCGCGGGGATTTGACGCTCAGCAAAACGACGAATCGAAGACAAGCAGGTTTCGAAGTCTCCTGCTGCGCCATCGTGACATCGGCAACGGACACCCGCACCACCACGTCGGCCACCCGCCCGACCCGAGTGCCCGCGTCGTCGCGGACCGGTCGCCCCAGTAGCTGTGCTACTGAGACGACCTGGCCCGCGATGGCCCGGCGGAAGGTGATCCGCGCGCGCAGCATGGCAGTGGGGTTAGTGCGCAACGGCATGTTGGGCGCCCAAGCCTGTGACATGTTCGACCTTCTTCACATCGCTGCGCACGCTTAGCCCGGAGACAACTTCGATCACGCCAAGCACGACCAGCCAGATGCCGGCCACCAACGCCAACGTGACGATCGAGTCGAACGGGAACGCCACCAGTACTACGCCAGCGATGACGCTGACAGTCCCAAAGAAGATCGCCCACCCGCGTCCGGGGAGCTGCTGGTCGGTGATCGCAGTGGCCAGGGCAGACACCCCCCGGAAGACGAATCCGACACCGACCCAGATTGCCAGCAACAAGGCCGCATATCCCTCGCCGAAAT
>JAFAWC010000063.1 GCA_019242135.1 Mycobacteriaceae bacterium
TGCACGAGTGCCTGACCGGCCGCCAGCCCTACCCCGGCGGGAGCATGGAGCAGCAGATCGCCGGGCATCTCAGCAAGCCTCCGCCCCGGCCGTCGACGATGGAGTCCTCGGTGTCGCCGGCGTTCGACGCCGTGATCGCCAAGGGGATGGCGAAGAACCCGGACGAGCGGTTTCAAACCCCCTTCGAGCTGGCCGACGCCGCCCGGGAGGCGCTCAACGTCAGAGCCGCTCCGCCGCCACCGCCCATCTCTGACCCGAGACAGGTTGTCACCCAGCGCCTGCCGACATCACCTCTGGCGCCTGCCGACGAGCCGACCGCGGCAACCGGTGCCCGGTCAGCTGAGGCCGACCCCCGGCAGTCCACGGCCCCCGGCGTCACGACGGAATCGCTCTCGCGCCCGGCGACCGGACCGTCCGAGGCGCCCGCCGACCACCCGCGCGCATCAAAGCTGCTCCGCGTCGCAGGGATTCTGTTGGCCGCGGCGGTTTTCCTCTTCCTGCTGGGATATGACTTCGTGGCGGAACCGTCGGTATACGGGTTTTTAGTCGCAGGGTTTGGTCACTTTTTTCTGAATATTATTTCTGAAACGGTGAGCCTGATCCTGGCCGCTGTTGCATTCGCCTTGATTGCTGTACACCTCCGAAAACACGCCACTGGAATATTGGCGGTCATTTTAGGGTGGGCGGTCGGCGCCGGCTTCGTCATCATGGCGGCCATGCTGGCGGCCCGCCTGCGGGGATACCTCCTGACCTTCGTGGGCACGGCGTCGTTTACTTTGTTGTTCGCCTTCGGTATTGCCGCAACGATCGCCACCCGGCAGCGCTGGGCGTTGTGGGCTGTCGCCGCCGCAGTGTTCGGCGTGTTCGGCTGCGCCCAAATGTGGTTGCATCTCCGATTGACGCAGCCGCTTGCTTTGGTGTGGGCGCCGCTGCTGCTGGTCTTCGCCTTCTACACGTACCGGTGGGGACGGGAGAAGGCCCTCGGGGTGTTTGCGGCACCGGGCGCACTCGCGATGGCTTTCGGGCTGCTCAATCTGCTGCGCTGGTTAAGCACTCTGCTACCGAACGGCCGACGTAATTTTGCCCTGTATCCGGCATTTTTCTTCGAGAGATTTAATCCGTTTCACTACTTCGTCCAGGAAGAATGCCATTACGAATACAGCTCTTATTACGATTCCTATCAAACATATTGTTATTCGTATGACGAGCGAGACTACACGGTAGCGTTCGCTTTGGCTGTCCTTGCGGCATTGTCGTTCGCCTCGCTTGCCGTGTATTTACGTCGAACCGGCGCAAAACCACACACCGTGGTGATCGCCTGGATCCTCGCTGCGGCGCCGCTGCTGACATATGGCGCCTTTGTCCCCTACGTGGGAATCGCGATCTTCGTTCTGCTCACGATTTTCGGCGTCGCGGCAGCCGTGCCGCAGCGCCGCTCCTGGGCGATGTATGCAATCGGTGCCGGCGTGGTGGGGGTGGTCGGCTGGTGCTTGGCCTTCTTCTTCGGGATCACGAACTCCTACTTTCTGGATATCGTTTTCGTCGGGTGGTGCGCCGCCTTTTTCATGTTCGGCCTTTCGCTGTACCGGGTCGGGGAGGCCGAACCCGCTGATACCGCCGGACAGCTGCCGGCGGCACCGCCCAGCGGCCCGGTCGACAACTGGGCGCCGACGATGCAGCGACGTCCGGGCTGACGGCCGGCGCGAAGAAGGTCTGGCCTGCCCTGCTCACCTGATCGGGGACGGCTCGGCGATCAGCGGCGGCCAACGCGTGCCCGGGGGGTAGCGTATTGACCGCTCTACGAGTTTGATCACCTCGACTGTGGAAGGGCCGATGATGCCGCCGAGCTATCCGTCACCGCCGGGGGGATATCCACCGCCACCGCCGGGTGGGTATCTACCGCCGGGAGGGTATCCACCCCCACCGCCGGGTGGGTACCAACCGCCGCAATCGGCTAGTGGCACCAACGGTTTGGCGACCGCGTCGTTAATCTGCTCGATTTTGGGCTGTTGCGGCATCCTGGGCTTCGCCGCCATTGTCCTGGGGGTCGTGTCACTGAACCAGATCAAGACGAGTGGCCAGGGCGGCCGCGGGATGGCGATCGCCGGCATTGTCATCGGCATCGTTTGGCTTGCGCTTCACATAGTGGTGGCGAGCATCAGGCTCGGTCTTCATCATTATTAGTGAAGCGCGCCAGCGCTGTTCATGCTGACGGCTGGCGTGCACCGCAACTGCCGGGCTCACCCGGAATCTCGTGCAGCCGGTTCTCCCGGTCGCCAGTAGCCCGCTCAGCCGGTGTGAGTTCTCATGGTCTCGGCGGCGCGGTGCACGGCGTTGACGATGCCCTGATATCCGGTGCAGCGGCAGAAGTTGCCCGACAGATGCGCGCGAATGCCTTCACGCGTCGGCGCTTCTCCGGAGTCGACGAGCTCCGCCGCGGTGATCAGC
>JAFAWC010000475.1 GCA_019242135.1 Mycobacteriaceae bacterium
TGACCCGCAACGGCTCAACTCCGCCGGCTCGGTGTACCTCACCCGGCCCTCGCTGGCCCATTTCACCCGGACCACCGACGAGTTCTCTTGGCGAGCAGGCGAATTGATGGATGCGATCGCCGACGGGTCGATCACCGTGACGGTCAGCGGACGTTACCCGCTGGCCGAGGCCGACCGCGCACACGCCGATCTGCAGGGGCGCAGGACGACGGGCTCGATCGTTCTCGTGCCCGGTTGATCGACGGGCCTATCCCAGCAGCGTTGGCAACCCGAGTGCGGAGTCCACCGCCAGCGCGCAGAACACCACGGCCAGATAGTTGTTGGACTGCAGGAAAAGTCGCAGCGGTTTCACCGCCTCGCCGCGACGAACTCCCGCATACAGCTGGTGCGCCATGGCCAGAAACCACACCCCGGCCAAGAAGGCGACCGACGCGTAGAGCCACCCGACGGCCAGGGCGAGCACAAGCGTCGCGGCGACGGTGAGCCACGTGTACACCAGAATTTGCTTGGTTACCTGACGCTCGGTGGCCACCGCGGGCAGCATTGGCACCCCCGCCGCCCGGTAATCCTCCTTGTAGCGCATCGCCAACGCCCATGTGTGCGGCGGCGTCCAGAAGAAGATGATCGCGAACATCGCCACCGCCGGCCACCCGATGGTCCCTGTCACCGCCGACCACCCGATCATCACCGGCATACATCCGGCGGCCCCGCCCCAGACCACGTTCTGCGAGGTCCGCCGTTTCAGCAGCAACGTGTACACGAACACGTAAAACGTGATGGTCGCGAGCGCAAGCAGGGCCGACAGCAAGTTCGTGGTCCACCACAGCCACAAAACCGAGGCCACCGACAGCGCCACCCCGAACACCAGCGCGTGCTGGATCGGTACCGCGGCCCGCGGCAACGGCCTGCGGGCGGTGCGTTTCATCACCTTGTCGATGTCGGCGTCCGCGACGCAGTTCAGGGCGTTCGCGCCGGCGGCCGCGAGCATGCCACCGATGAGCGTGTTCAGGATCAGAAGCGGAGCCACTTCGCCACGGTGGGCCAGCAGCATCGCTGGAATCGCGGTGACCAACAACAACTCGATCACGCGTGGCTTGGTCAGCCCGACATACCCGAGCACCACGGTGCGCGTGCGGTTGGGCCACGACACCCTGGCCCGCTCGCGAATGCTCACGCAGACACTCCTCAGCGGTTAGGTCGGCTGTTCGCGCGAGCGCTCAGCTTTCTACTACAGGCGATGGTAGACCGCGCGCACGCCGCCCCCACACTTCAGGGTCATTCCCGAGTCCTCTGTGGCGTCCGTTCGGCGGCGTCGATCGTTGCGATTCCCACCGGCTGAACACGGGTATCGCCATGTGTAGCGATCCTTATCCCCCGTTAACCAGACCGATCGACCAGCCCGCCCACCCGCACTAGGGTTGACCACGGGCCTGCGAAATGACGTGAGGAGCACATTTGTGACCACGCTTGAGGACTTTTCCACCCTTACCCGCCCCAACCATCCCGACGATTGGACGGATCTGGACTCCAGCGCGGTGGACACCATCCGCGTACTGGCGGCCGATGCGGTCCAGAAGGTGGGCAATGGTCATCCGGGCACCGCGATGAGCCTGGCTCCACTGGCCTACACGCTGTTCCAGCGGACGATGCGCCACGATCCCACCGACGAACACTGGCTAGGTCGCGACCGGTTCGTGCTGTCGGCCGGACACAGCAGCCTCACCCTGTACCTGCAGCTGTATCTCGGTGGTTGGGGTCTTGAACTGTCCGATATCGAGTCGCTGCGGACCTGGGGTTCCAAGACGCCGGGGCACCCAGAGTTCCGGCACACCAAGGGAGTCGAGATCACCACCGGCCCG
The DNA here is from genome assembly GCA_019242135.1 of Mycobacteriaceae bacterium. GTDB lineage: Bacteria > Actinomycetota > Actinomycetes > Mycobacteriales > Mycobacteriaceae > Mycobacterium. The sequence continues at coordinate 1,860 of JAFAWC010000475.1, forward strand.
CTCGGCCAGGGCCTGGCCTCCGCGGTCGGCATGGCGATGGCCTCACGGTTCGAGCGCGGGCTGTTCGACCCGGACGCCGCGCCGGGCACCAGCCCGTTCGACCACCACATCTACGTCATCGCATCCGACGGCGACATCGAGGAGGGGGTGACGTCGGAGGCGTCCTCGCTGGCCGGCACCCAGCAGCTCGGCAATCTCATCGTTTTCTACGACAACAACCACATCTCCATCGAGGACGACACCAAGATCGCACTCAACGAGGACACCCCGGCCCGCTATGCGGCCTACGGCTGGCACGTGCAGGTCGTCGAGGGCGGCGAGAACGTTGTGGGCATCATGGAGGCGATCGCTGCGGCGAAGGCGGTCACCGACAAGCCGTCGTTCATCGCGGTCCGAACAATCATCGGCTATCCGGCGCCGCACTTGATGAACACCGGTAAGGCGCACGGTGCCGCCCTCGGCGACGAGGAAGTCGCTGAGGTTAAAAAAGCGCTCGGCTTCGACCCTGACAAAAAATTCGAGGTGCGCGACGAGGTGCTGGCCCACACTCGCAAGCTGGTGGACCGCGGCAAGGAGGCGCATCAGAAGTGGCAAGCTGAATTCGACGCGTGGGCGCAGCGCGAGCCGGAGCGCAAAGCACTTCTGGACCGACTGCTGGCTCAGAAGATGCCCGACGGCTGGGATTCAGACCTGCCGTATTGGGAGCCCGGCAGCAAGCCGCTTGCGACCAGGGCCGCATCGGGCGAAGTGCTGTCGGCCCTCGGACCGAAACTGCCTGAGCTGTGGGGCGGTTCGGCGGACCTGGCGGGAAGCAACAACACCACGATGAAGGACGCACGTTCGTTTGGCCCGCCGTCGATTTCGACCAAGCAGTTCGAGACTGACTGGTACGGCCGCACACTGCACTTCGGCGTGCGAGAGCACTCGATGGGCGCGATCCTGTCCGGCATCGTGCTGCACGGACCGACCCGTGCCTACGGTGGCACGTTTTTGCAGTTCTCCGACTACATGCGCCCGGCGGTGCGCTTGGCCTCCCTGATGGACATCGACACGATCTACGTGTGGACGCACGACTCGATCGGGCTGGGTGAGGACGGCCCGACCCATCAGCCGATCGAGCACCTCGCCGCGCTGCGTGCGATTCCCAACCTGTCGGTGGTGCGGCCCGGCGACCCTAACGAGACCGCTTACGCATGGCACACGGTGCTGTCCCGGCGCGCGGGCAGCGGACCGGTCGGTTTCATCCTCACCCGTCAAGGCATTCCGGTGCTCGAGGGCACCAGTCACGACGGGGTTGCCAGAGGCGGTTATGTGCTTGGCGGTGGGTCCGACGAGGAACCCGACGTCATTCTCATCGGCACCGGTTCGGAGCTGCATCTCGCTGTGGAAGCCCAAAAGATACTGGCGGACAAAGGAATCCAAGCCAGCGTGGTGTCGATGCCGTGCGTGGAGTGGTTCGAATCCCAGCCGGTCGATTACCGCGATTCGGTGCTCCCGCCCACCGTCTCGGCGCGCGTCGCGGTCGAGGCGGCCGTCGCGCAGAGCTGGTACAAGCTCGTCGGTGATACCGGTGAAATCGTCTCTATCGAGCATTACGGCGAGTCGGCCGACTACAAAACGTTGTTCCGCGAATTCGGGTTCACCCCGGAGGCCGTCGTCGCCGCAGCGGAACGATCATTGGACAACTAGGAAAGGCCAGCAAGGCCAAAAAACTGAGGAAGGGCTGAGCAAATGACGCAGAATTCGAATCTCGCGGCGCTGACCGACGCGGGTGTATCTGTCTGGCTAGACGACCTGTCCCGTGATCGGCTGCGGACGGGCAACCTGCAGGAACTCATCGACACCAGATGCGTCGT
>JAFAWC010000652.1 GCA_019242135.1 Mycobacteriaceae bacterium
ACACCTCGATCGGGTTGTTCACCGGTCGGACCATTCTCGCAATGGAGGGCAAGAAGCACCGCGACCATCGCAACTTGGTGTCGGCGGCGTTCAAGACCAAATCGCTGGCCCGCTGGGAGCCCGAGTTCGTCCGCCCCGTCTGCAACGCGTTGATCGACGAGTTCGCCGCGACGGGAAAAACCGATCTGGTACAGAATTTCACGTTCGAGTTTCCGACCCGTGTGATATCCAGGCTGCTGGGCCTGCCTGAGGACGACCTACCTATGTTCCGGCGGCGCGCGATCCAACTCATCAGCTACAACGTCGATTTCAAGCGGGCGTTTGAGGCGTCCGACGCGTTGAAGGGCTACTTCCTCGAGCAGATCGAGCAGCGGAAATCGAAGGCCACCGATGACATCATCGGTGATCTGGTTTCCGCCGAGATCGACGGCGAGAAGCTCACCGACGAAGCGATCTATTCATTCCTGCGACTGCTGCTTCCCGCCGGGCTCGAAACAACCTACCGCTCGTCGGGCAACCTGCTTTACAACCTGCTGACACATAGTGACCAGTTCGCGGCCGTCGCGGCCAATCGAGACATGATCGGTCCAGCGATCGAGGAGAATCTTCGCTACGAGACGCCGCTCACGTCGGTACAGCGGTTCGCGACGGAAGACACCGAACTCGACGGAGTCGAGATACCCACCGACTCCATGATCGACGTCTGCATCGGCTCGGCGAATCGCGACGAGCGCCGATGGGACCGGTCCGAGGAATTCGACATCTTCCGTAGGCCGTTACCGCACATATCTTTTGCGGTAGGCGAACACACGTGCCTGGGTCTGCACCTTGCGCGGTTGGAAACCCGGGTCGCCGTCGAATGCCTGCTCGACCGGTTGACCAACATCGAGCTGGTCACCGACGACGATCCTCACATCCGCGGCAATCCGTTCCGGTCCCCGACCGCGCTGCCCGTCATGTTCGACACCGTCTCGTAATGCGACTGCCCGCCGTGTGATCATGAGTTCGACGTTGCGGAACAACGAGCTCGACGAGGCGCTGGGAGGGCGGACGTGATCAAGGCGATGGAAGGCGTTCGAGTCCTGGAAGTCGCGCAGTTCACGTTCGTCCCGGCCGCCGGTGCCATCCTCGCCGACTGGGGTGCCGACGTCATCAAGGTCGAGCATCCCGTGCGCGGTGACACCCAACGCGGATTCATCAACATGGGCGGTTTCGAGCTCAACCCCGATCGGCACCCGTTGATCGAACATCCCAACCGTGGTAAGCGAAGCGTCGGCATCGACATATCGACACCGGACGGCCAGGAAGTTTTGTACGAAATCGCAAAGACCGCCGATGTGTTGCTGACCAACTATCTGCCGGCGGCACGCCAGAAAAACAAGTTCGACGTCGAACACATCCGGGCGGCGAACCCGAAGATCATCTACGCGCGCGGCAGCGCTTACGGCGACAAGGGACCGGAACGCGACGTCGGCGGCTTTGACGGCACCGCATTTTGGACGCGCAGCGGGGTGGGGCATGCACTCACGCCCGCCGAACTGGGCGGTGCTCTGGCGCAGGGCATCCCGGCATTCGGGGACTCGATCGGCGGGATGAACATCGCGGGCGGAATCGCCGCGGCACTATTTCATCGCGAACGCACCGGCGAGCCAACCGAGATCGACGTGTCGCTTCTGAGCACGGCGTGGTGGGCGGGCGGTGCGAGCCTGACCCAGGGCATGGAAACCGGCGAGACGATGCGCTCAGCGATGCCGGACTCGGCGGGTCCGACCGTGAACCCGTTCATGGGTAACTACCAGACCTCGGACAACGGCACGATCAACCTGTGCATCGTCAGTCCGACCAGCTATATCCGGGATGCGTTCGAGCATCTGGGACTCGCCGAACTGGCCGACGACCCGCGCTTTTCCGACGTGCTCCCGCGCGTCGAGAACGCCGCCGCCGCTGCCGAACTCATCGCAGAGGCGATACGCAGCAAGCCTTTCGAATACTGGTGTCGACACCTGAAGACGATGAAAGGTCAGTGGGCGCCGTTTCAGAGCTTTCTCGACCTCACCACCGACGAACAGGCGATTGCCGACGACATGGTCGTCGAAATCGAGGCGGCCGACGGCGGACCGCCGATGCGGGTGGTCCGGGGCCCGGTCCAGTTCAACCACGAACCGCTGGAGACCACCCGCGCCCCGCAGGCATCCGAGCACACCGAACTCGTCCTGATGGAGATCGGCATGGACTGGGACCGGATCGCTGCGCTCAAGGAGTCGGGCGCGATCGCGTGATAAGTCACGACGCCTTCCTGGGTTGCGAGTAGTCGGGCTTGCCCAGTCCGAGCACGTGCTGGGCGATCATGTTGCGGAACACCTCCAGCGTGCCACCGTAGATGCCCACCAATGGCGCGAAGCGATAAATGTATTCGGCGCCCCCGGCGTCGGCGGCGCCCTCAGTGCCGATCGGCAGCGTCGATGCCGAGCCGAGGACATCCATCAGGTCCGGGGAGATGTCGCGCATCGTCTGGGCGAGAGCGACCCGGCCGAAGATGCTCGGGGCGCTCAACGCTGCTTCCATCCGGGCCACGCTGCGGCCCAGACGGTACGCGATTGCGCCGTCGTCGACCGGGCGGCGCCCGTCGGGATTCTTCCGCGCGAGCCTTTCTGCTGCCGTGTCGACCGCGTCGGCCATGAACCCCGCCTGGTGCATCATGATCGATACGTCTTGCAAACCGTCGGGTGCCGCGGCCACGGCGCCGTGCTCGACATTGAGCGGCTCGCGCAGCACCGCCCAGCCGCCGTTGGGCTCGCCCAAGCGATATTTATCGTCGACCCGCACGTCGGTGTAATACACGATGTTGGTTCGATCACCGTCGACGGTGCGGATACCCTGAATCTCGATGCCCGGGGTGGCCAACGGGACCAGGAACATGGTCAGGCTCTTGTGTTTTGGCGCATCGGGATCGGTGTTGGTGATCAGAAACACGTACTGGCAGTTGTGTGCGCCCGTGGTGAACATCTTCGAGCCGTTGATGACCCACCCGTCGCCGTCGCGCACCGCGCGGGTCTTGCATGTCGCGACGTCGGAACCGCCTTCGGGCTCGGTGTAACCCAGGCACATCCGGATGTGTCCGCTGAAGAATCCGGGCATGACCTCGTCAACCAGTTCCGGCGACCCGAACTTCTGCACAGACCGCGCGATCATCGCGCTGGTCCCCCAGGTCACCCAGGGCGCATGGGCACGCCGCTTCTCCAGTTCCCAGATGCGGCGACGTAACCGGGTGAGACCACCTTCGGACTCCGGTTTCCACTCGCGCTCAAGGTAGCCCGCGGCTCCCATTGCCAGGTGCACGCCTTCATCGAAGTTATCGCCGGTCTCGCGATCCCGGCGTTTGACGTCTTCGGTCACATGGGTGCGCAGGAAAGTGCGGGCCTCATCTAGGAAGGCCTGATCTTCGTCGGACAGCGTGATTCGTGAGAAATCCATTTTTGCTATCTCGCCTTTCGCTCTTCGCGCAAGCTCTCATCGGTCATTCGCGTGCTGCGACAATCTGGGCGATGCGCTTGGCGGTGGCACCCGGGTCGCCGCCGGCCAGCGGCCACCCGCGCGCCCGCACGAGGTACGCGGTGGCGGCCGCTTCCGCCGAAACGCCCAATCCGCCTTGGACGTGGACCGCCATCGTGGCCGCTTTGGCGGCTTCCTCTGCCATGAACACGAACACCGACGGCGCGAGCTCGGGCCGCTCCCCCGGCTCGTTGTCGAGAAACCACGCCGCGCGCCGGGCGAGGTTACGGCCGCCCTGCACGGTGATGGCGATATTGGCCAGCGGATGCGAAATTGCTTGCAACGTCGAGATCGGCACCCCCAGGGTGTAGCGGGTCTTGGCGAACTCGGCCGCAATCGTCATCGTCTCCTCGACGAGACCCACCAGCGCGGAGGCGGTCAGCAATCGCCATTCATCAAGCGCACGTTGGTATTCGGCGTGTGACCGCGGGTCGCTCGCCAGCACCGTACGGCTGTCGGCGGCAGCCGGGTCGACCCACGCCATCGGCAGCCGGCCGATGTTGTCCACCCTGGCCGGGCGCGTATCAAACGTCAGGCGAACGATATCGCCACCGTCGCGGACGATGACGTGATCGGCGATCGACCCGGTGGCGATGAGCCTAATGCCTTCCTGGATGTCTTGCTGCGCATCCAAAGCCGCTATCTTCTTGCCGGTGACCACATCGGCGAGGTCATCCAGAGCGCCAAGCCGGCCGAGCAGACGCGCCGCACACACGTGGTCGATCCACGGCACGGGTGCCAGACAGCGGCCGAGCTCCTCGGCCACGAGTGTGAGGTCGACCAGCGTCGCGCCGTCACCCCCGGCGGATTCCGGCAACGCCATCGTCATCGCGCCCATTGCGCCGAGCCGCTCCCATAAGCTTTTGTCGAAACCGGATTCTTCTGCGGCGCGAACGGTTTCGATCGGGCAGTGGGTCTTGAAGAATTGGCGATACGTCGCCTGCAGCGCCTTGTGATCCTCGGACAGGCTGTAGTCCAGTCTGCGCAGTTCGTAACGGTCCATCGTCAATCCTCTCGGCCGCCGAAGAAGAACTCGTGTGCGTTGTTGTGGAGGTAGTTATCAAGAACCTCGGAGGAGAGGGCGAGGTTGCGCGCTTCGGGGACGACGCGGCGCATTCTGAGCACCGGCCAGTCCGACGCGTAGATCACCTTGTCCGGTCCACGTGTGGCCATGTAGTGCAGCAGGGTTTCGGGGAGCCGCTTGGGCGACCACGCCGACGTCATCAGGCGCAGATTCTGGTACTTGATCATCAGCCGGATCGCGATGTCCCACCAGGGATCCGCGCCGTGGATCATGCACAGTTTCAATTCGGGAAATCGCACACAAACCCGGTCCAAGTGGATCGGGTTCTGCACTTCGCCGGGGATGGGCGGCCCCGGGATGCCCGTGTTGATGCACAGCGGCAGTTCGAGTTCGGCGCACTTCGCGTATAGCGGGTAGTACACCGCGTCGCTCGGCGGATACTGCCCATCACCCCAGAAACTCGGTCCCACCACCGCGTACGCGACCGGCAGATCGCACACGACGGCGCTCAGCTCGCGCAGCGGCTGAACAGGTCGCAGCAGGTTCACACCTCCCATTCCCAGGGCGAACCGATCCGGTTTGGTCTCAACAAACTTGCGTGCGGTCGTCGACGGCTTGA
>JAFAWC010000174.1 GCA_019242135.1 Mycobacteriaceae bacterium
AGCCAGCGGGGGAGCAGCATGAAGTTCGCGCCCACAAATGTTGCGGCGGCACCGATCGCGGTGGCGACCGCGTTCATCGTGACCACCTGCTCGCGCGGCACTACGTGCGGCAACGCCGCCGACAGACCCGAGGTGACGAAGCGGGAGACGCCGTTGACGACCAGAGCTCCGGCAAGGATCGGCCGGTCGTCGGCGCCCAGCGCCAACAGCGACCCGACGCCGGTGATCAGTAACAACCGCGCGGCGCTAGCGCCGACCAACACGAACCGACGATCCCAGCGGTCCAACATCGCGCCGGCGAAGGGCCCCAGCAATGAGTACGGCAGGAACAGCACTGCGAACGATGCGGCGATCGCGGAAGGCGTGGCCGCCCGTTCGGGGTTAAACAGAATCGCGCCCGCCAGCCCGGCGTTGAAGAGCCCCTCGCCGAACTGGCTTGCGATCCGCACGGCAAGGAGGCGGCCGAACTCGGGCATGGCGCGTACCGATCGCCAGACGGCGACCGGGGTGCGCACGTCAACCACCGAAGTCACTTCCTATCAGCCGCCGCCGGGACGGCGACGAGGAACCTACAGTACAAATTCTCCGACCGGCATTCGCCGATCGCCCCAATTGCGCTGTGCTGGTGCCATGATGGTGACGTGGCCCACTCAGAAGACCCGGAGGATTACGCCCCCACCGCACACCGGGTGCGGTCCGGGACTCTGCTGCTGGCCAACACCGATCTCCTCGAGCCGACGTTCCGGCGCAGCGTGATCTATGTCGTCGAGCACAACGACGGCGGCACCCTCGGGGTGGTGCTCAACCGGCCGAGTGAAACCGCGGTCTACAACGTGCTTCCGCAGTGGGCGAAGTTGACCGCCAAGCCCAAAACGATGTTCATCGGCGGACCGGTCAAACGAGACGCAGCGCTGTGCCTGGCTACCCTGCGCGTCGGGATGACGTGCGACGGAGTTGCCGGTCTGCGCCACGTGCAGGGCCGTATGGTGATGGTCGACCTCGACGCCGATCCCGATTCCATCGCGCCGATCGTCGAAGGCGTTCGCATCTTCGCGGGGTACTCGGGCTGGACGATTGGCCAACTAGAGGGGGAGATCGAGCGCGACGACTGGATCGTGTTGTCCGCGTTGCCGTCTGACGTGCTTGTCACACCCCGAGTCGATCTGTGGGCGCGGGTGCTGCGGCGTCAGCCGCTACCGCTGTCGCTGCTGGCGACCCACCCGATCGACATCAGCCGGAACTAGTTCGCGGAATCAGCTTGGGCACGAACTGATCACGTTGTCGGCAGCCGTGTGCATGTGGGGCAGGGCCGGTCGCCCGACCGTGCACACGTGGTGGCACAGCTGACTGTCGTAGCCGCGTACCGGGTGCCCTGCCAGACGCCCACGGCGACCGTGCCCAGCGCGCCGACGACGCACAACGTCAACAGCGCGAGGGGATGCTGGTCGGACAGCGCCACCACGCCGCCGGCGGCCAGCATCACCGCGGCGGCGAGCTGCGTGGGTCCGACGGATCGCAGTACTTGGTGGGGCGCGCCGGCAGTGGCGGGCCGCGCCAGGGCACGCACGCCCAGCGCGGCCAAGGCTGCGGAGGCGCACAAGCACAGCACCGCCGCGATGAGCATGGGGACACAATACGAGAGGCCCCGGTGGTGCGCAGACCGGGTGCGCAGACCGGGTGCGCGGGGGTCGGCGCTCAGGGACTCGGCGCTGAGGGAGTCGGGGCTTAGGGTTGGGGCTTAGGGAGTTGGGGCTGAGGGATTCGGGGTGGTGCGGAAGCCGTTGACGATTGCGTCGGTGGCCTCGGCGGCGGTCGTCGCGCCCTGGCGGCTGGCCATCGAGGTGACCGCCAGCGACACCAGGTACCTGTCGTGGCCCGCGCTGACGATGACGTGGCGCCGCGACGTGTTCAGCGTCATGTCGTTCTGGCGGTAGGTGCCCTCGATGATCGAGGACGGCGACCCGTAGAAGTCGGCCAGCGACAGGTCGGTGGTCTGCCAAGCGGGCAGCGACTCACTGTCGATAAAGCCGTGAGTAATGGCGTCCTTCGGGTCGAAGTCGCCGACGAGTTTGTAGACGACGACCTGGGCGTTGGGCGAGTAGAGGTCGGGACTGGACCGGTCGGCGATCACGGCAAACGCGTCGGGCACGTTCGGGTCGGGCACCTGCGACCATCCCGTCGGCATCGGCAGGGTGATGTTGAAGGCCTGGAACCCCTGGGCGTGTTGTGGTTGGAGCTGGACGTTCTTTGCCTTGAAGTAGTCGGTCAGCGAGCCCGAGGTGGCGGGGACGAGCGTGGGTGCCGCAGGGGCGACCTGGGCGGCCTGCGGGACGAGGGGGGCGGACTGGGGGAGTTGGGCGGCTTGCGGGACGACCGGGGCGGACTGCGGGAGCTGGGCGGCTTGCGGGACGAGCGGTGCGGCGGCCACAGGAACGACAGGAGCGGCCGCTTGCGGCACGGGTGCCGCCGCGATGGGCGCCGCGGCCATCGGCGCAACGGTGACGGTCTGCGTGACCGTGACTGGAGCCGGCACGGGCGCCGGCATCGGCTCGGCAACCGCAGCAGGGCTCGCCAAGCAGATGACCACGGCGATACCCGCGGACATCACACCCATCGCCGCCAGGGCGGCCTTCCGAGGGTCCTTCACGATCATCTCGCCGCCGCCTCCTTTCGTCTGCTGCGCGTGCGCGGACGACCAATTGCCTGGCCAGACGGTAACAACTGTCACTCTGGTAACACCAGTGCTGGAATCGAGACCTGATCGGTCCGCAACGCAACTGAGACCTCGCCGCTTTGGGCTGACTACCCTGTGGGGGTGACCGACACCGACACCGAGGTGCCGAAGCTCCGCTACACCGCGGAGCTGGCAGGCGAGATCGAGCGCGCCTGGCAACAGCACTGGGTCCAGGCAGGCACGTTCAACGTGCCCAACCCCGTCGGGTCGCTGGCGCCGGCGGACGGGTCAACCGTGCCGGACGACAAAATGTTCGTGCAGGACATGTTCCCGTACCCGTCCGGAGAAGGCCTGCACGTCGGTCACCCCCTGGGTTATATCGCGACCGACGTGTACGCGCGGTATCACCGCATGACGGGGCGTAATGTGTTGCACGCGTTGGGCTTCGACGCATTCGGGTTGCCCGCCGAACAGTACGCGATCCAGACGGGCACGCATCCACGCACTCGAACCGAGGCGAACATCGTCAACTTCCGTCGCCAGCTGGGCCGGCTGGGGTTCGGCCACGATTCGCGGCGCAGCTTCTCGACCACCGACGTGGAGTTCTACAAGTGGACCCAGTGGATCTTCCTACAGATCTACAACGCCTGGTACGACACCGATGCGGACCGGGCGAGGCCCGTCACGGAGCTGGTGGCCGAATTCGATACGGGTGCGCGAGCGTTGGATGACGGCCGACGGTGGTCGGAGCTGTCGGCCGGCGACCGCTCAGACCTCATCGACTCATACCGCCTGGTCTACCGCGCCGACTCACTGGTGAACTGGTGCCCCGGCCTGGGCACGGTGCTGGCGAACGAGGAGGTCACCCCCGATGGGCGCAGCGAACGCGGCAACTTTCCGGTTTTCCGGAAGCGGCTGCGGCAGTGGATGATGCGGATCACCGCGTACTCCGAGCGCCTGCTCGACGATCTGGACCTACTGGACTGGCCCGAGAAGGTCAAGACCATGCAGCGCAACTGGATCGGCCGCTCCACCGGCGCATCGGCACTGTTCCGCGCTAACTCTGGTCTTGCCGCCCTCGACATCGAGATCTTCACCACGCGGCCGGACACGCTGTTCGGTGCGACCTACATGGTGCTGGCACCCGAGCACGAACTGGTCGACGTACTGACCGCCGCTGATTGGCCCGACGGGGTGGACCCCCGCTGGACGTTCGGCGCCGACACCCCAGCCGAGGCGGTGGCGGCCTACCGGCGCTCGATCGCTGCGAAGTCGGATCTGGAGCGGCAAGAGAACAAGACCAAGACGGGCGCGTTTCTGGGGGCATACGCAACAAACCCGGCCAACGGCGAGTCCATACCGGTGTTCATCGCGGACTACGTCCTCGTCGGTTATGGCACCGGTGCGATCATGGCGGTACCCGGCCATGACCAGCGAGACTGGGAATTCGCCACCGAGTTCGGGCTGCCGATCGTGGAAGTCATTGCAGGCGGCGATGTTTCTCGCGAGGCGTATACCGGTGACGGTCCGGCGGTGAACTCCGCCTACCTGAACGGGCTGGACGTCGAGGCGGCCAAGGAGACAATCACCCGCCGGCTGGAGCTCGACGGCCGCGGCCAAGCCCGAGTGGAATATAAGTTGCGGGACTGGTTGTTCGCGCGGCAGCGGTACTGGGGCGAGCCCTTCCCGATCGTCTACGACGAGGATGGCCGTGCCCACGCGCTGCCCGAATCCCAGCTACCCGTGGTGCTGCCCGACATCCCCGACTATTCGCCGGTGCTCTTCGACCCCGACGACGCCGACACCGAACCGTCGCCGCCGTTGGCCAAGGCCACCGACTGGGTACACGTCGAGCTGGATCTGGGCGCCGGGCCCAAGCGCTACACCCGCGACACCAACGTGATGCCGCAATGGGCGCGCAGCTCATGGTACGAACTGCGCTACACCGACCCGCACAACTCGGAGCGGTTCTGCGCCAAAGAAAACGAAGCGTACTGGATGGGCCCGCGACCGGCCGAGCATGGCGCCGGCGATCCCGGCGGGGTGGATCTGTACGTCGGTGGCGTCGAGCACGCCGTGCTACATCTGCTGTATTCGCGGTTCTGGCACAAGGTGCTCTACGACCTCGGCCACGTCAGTTCCAGTGAGCCGTACCGCAGACTGGTCAACCAGGGCTACATCCAGGCGTTCGCCTACACCGACGCGCGCGGGGCCTACGTGCCTGCCGCGGACGTCGACGAACGCGGCGGCCGGTTTTTCCATGAGGATGCCGAGGTGTTCCAGGAATTCGGCAAGATCGGGAAGAGCCTGAAGAACTCGGTATCGCCGGACGAGATCTGCGACGAGTACGGCGCGGACACCCTGCGGGTGTACGAGATGTCTATGGGACCGCTGGAGGCGTCGCGACCGTGGGCCACCAAGGACGTCGTCGGCGCGTACCGGTTCCTGCAGCGCGTGTGGCGGCTGGTGGTCGACGAGGCGACCGGCGAGCCGCGGGTGAGTGAGGACAGCGTCCAAGAACAGACGATGCGCGTGTTGCACCGGACGATTTGCGGCGTCGCCGAGGACTACGCGGAGCTACGCAACAACACGGCCATCGCCAAGCTCATCGAGTACACGAATCATCTGACCAAGCAGTCGATCACGGCGCGGGATGCGGTCGAACCGCTGGTGCTCATGCTCGCGCCGGTGGCGCCACATCTGGCCGAGGAGGTGTGGCGGCGATTGGGCCATGGGCGGTCGCTGGCGCACGGGCCGTTCCCGACATCTGACCCGCGTTACCTGGTCGACGACACCGTCGAATATCCGGTGCAGGTCAACGGCAAAGTGCGGGGCCGTATTTCGGTTGGCCCCGACGCAAGCGCGGCAACGCTCGAGGCGGCGGCGTTGGCAGACGAGAAGGTGTCGGCGTTCTTGGCCGGTGCGGCGCCGAAGAAGGTGATCGTCGTGCCTGGCCGGCTGGTGAACCTTGTCGTGTAGCGGTGCGCGCCGAGCGTGAGCCCAGTGCGAAAGTTGGGCCGGAATCTCGCAATGGGCGCACGTTGGGCGCGTTCAGCGCTGCTTTCTGCTCTTCGCGCAAGCGCTCATCGCTGCCGTATCACGATCTCGTGCACATGCCCGTCGGGCGGGGTGGCGACGATGTCGGCGATAACACTGGCAACCGTCTCTGGCTTGAGGTAGTGCTTGGCGTCGTACTTGCCGCCCTCGAATTCGACCAGCCTGCGCTGCATTACGGTCGCGACGCGGCCGGGGTGCACCGAGGTGACCCGCAGCGCCGGCTCTTCGGCGCGCAGCGAATCGGCGAAGGCGCGCAGCGCGAACTTGCTCGCCGAGTAGGACGCCATGCCGGGCAGTACATTCAGCCCCGCACCGGAGTTCACGAAGATCACCTGACCGCGGGAACGGCGCAGCGCCGGCAGCAGTGCCTGGGTGAGCGCCACCGCACCGATCACGTTGACATCGAAAGACGTTCGCCAATCGGATAGACGCGAGTCGGCGAGACGATCGGGGAACGCCACTCCGGCGTTGTGCACGAGCACGTCGAGCTCGTCGGTGAGTGCCGAGCTGGCCGCCAGCGCCTCAGCATCGGTGAGATCCAGCGCGACCGCAGTGCCGCCGACCCGGCCGGCGGCCGCGTCGAGGCGTTGGGAGGGGCGGCCGGCGAGCAGCAGCGTGTGCGTGGGTGCGAGGGCGGCGGCGATGGCGGAGCCGAGGCCGCCGCTGGCCCCGGTGATCAGCGCGTTCGGCATGCCGGCCACCTTACTTATCGACGGATTGCGATGAGCGCGGTCGGCGAGCTGGCCGCATGATAGAAGCGATGGCTCCGGATCCCAGTTTCTCGCCGACGCAGCTCGCCGCCCGCGCGGCCTATCTGCTGCGCGGAAACGACCTGGGTGTGATGACCTCGGCGGCGCCGTTGCTCTATCCCCACATGTGGAGTTGGGACGCAGCGTTCGTGGCGGTGGGGCTGGCGCCGTTGAGCGTTGAGCGCGCGGTGGTGGAACTCGACACGCTGCTGTCCGCGCAGTGGTCGAACGGGATGATCCCGCACATCGTGTTCGCCAACCAGGTCGACGGCTACTTCCCCGGCCCGGCGCGGTGGGCCTGCGGGGCGCTGGCTGCCGCCGCACCGCGCAACCGGCACACGTCAGGCATCACCCAGCCGCCGGTGCACGCGATCGCCGTCGAACGGATCCTCGATCACGCGCGTCGCCGGGGCCGGTCCACCCGACAGGTCGCCGAGTCGTTCCTGGACCGGCGCTGGGCCGACCTCGTTCGCTGGCACCGGTGGCTGGCCGAAGCCAGGGACCAGCGGGGACGAGGCCGGATCACCGTGTATCACGGGTGGGAATCGGGCATGGACAACTCGCCGCGGTGGGACACGGCGTACGCCAACGTGGTCGCGGGTGCGGTGCCGGAATATCAGCGCAAAGACAACGCGGTCGTGATCGATCCGTCGCAGCGGCCCACCGACGGTGAGTACGACCGCTATCTGTGGCTGCTGGAGGAAATGAAGACCGCACGCTACGACGACGAACTGCTCCCGAAAGTGATGAGCTTCGCGGTCGAGGACGTATTCGTGTCAGCGATCTTCTCGCTGGCCTGTGAAGTGCTCGCCAACATCGGCGAGGACTACAGCCGGCCGCACGCTGACGTCCGCGACCTGTACTCGTGGGCCGAACGGTTTCGTTCGGGTGTGGTCGAAACGACAGACGAACGTACCGGCGCGGCAAAAGATTTCGATGTGCGAAGCGAGAGGTGGATCGCCACCGAGACGGTCGCGCAGTTCGCCCCGCTGCTGTGCGGAGGGCTGCCTCATGACCGCGAACGGGCGTTGTTGCGGCTGCTGGAGGGACCGAGGTTCTGCGGGCACCCGGACCTGAAGTTCGCGCTGATCCCGTCGACGTCGCCGGTGTCGCGGGACTTCCGGCCGCGGGAGTACTGGCGCGGGCCGGTCTGGCCGGTGATGACCTGGTTGTTCTCGTGGGCGTTCGCACGACGCGGGTGGGCGGAACGGTCCCGCACCTTGAGCCGCGAGGGCCTGCGCCAGGCCAGCGACGGCACGTTCGCCGAGTACTACGAGCCGTTCACCGGCGAGCCGCTCGGCAGCATGCAGCAGTCGTGGACGGCAGCCGCGGTTCTGGACTGGCTGGGTTAGGGGACAGACTGCTCGCTCAACCGTTCCAGCGGCGCCAGCGCCTTGGCCAGGGTCTCCCTGTCGTCCTCGGACAGCGCGGCCAGCATCGCGGCGAGCACCGCGCGCCGATTCGCCAGCGACTCGCGGTGCTGTGCCAGGCCCTTGTCGGTGATGTCGACGAGCACCGCCCGCAGATCGGACTGGTCCTTGGAACGCTTGACCAAGCCGAGCTTTTCCAGGCGCCGGATCGCAACGGTGGTGGTGGGGGTCCGCACCCGCTCCTGCGCGGCGAGGTCGGTCATCCGGATCGGGCCGCGATCGATCAGAGTGAGCAGGATCGACAGTTGCGCCAGCGTGAGATCGCCGGTGGTGGCGCGGCTGGTGGTGGTGTCGCCTCGGCGTAACACGGAGACCAATTTCGACAGGACCCGGTGCAATCCCTCGGATAGCTCCGTGACCTGCGTCTGCGTCTCCACCATAATTCGACAGTCTAACCTGTCTTGGCCTGCCAGGTTCGGAACCTTCAATATCATTCAAATTCACAAGACTTGTGACAGAAAGCGCTGCAAGCGGCCGGTTTCCGCAGCCTGGAAGATCTGCTCCGGCGGTCCGGACTCCACCACTTGACCACGGTCCATGAACACCACCGTGCGCGCCGCCGACCGGGCAAAGCCCATCTCATGAGTGACGACGATCATCGTCATGCCGGCGGCGCCGAGGTCGGCCATTAGCGCGAGGATGCCCTTGACGAGCTCGGGGTCCAGCGCCGATGTCGCCTCATCGAAGAACATCACCTGCGGGGACATCGCCAGCGCCCGAGCGATCGCGACCCGTTGCTGCTGGCCTCCCGACAGCGTCGTCGGGCGGACGTCCGCCTTGTACCGCAGCCCGACCCTGTCCAGCTGCCCCATGGCCAGCTCATGCGCCGCGTCGGCCGACAGCCGTTTAAGCTTGCGCGGCCCCAGCATCACGTTGTCGAGCACGCTGCGATGCGGAAACAGGTTGAAGTTCTGAAATACCATCCCGATTCGCTGCCGCAGCGCGTCGGGATCGTCGGTCAGCACCGACCGGCCGTCGAGCAGAATGTCGCCCCGGTCGGGTTCGTAAAGGCGGTTGAGCGTGCGCAAAAGCGTCGACTTGCCCGACCCGGACGGCCCGATCACGGCGACGGTGCTGCCCGCCGGCGCGTCGACGTCCACCCCGCGCAGCACCGCGTTGGTACCGAAGGCTAGGTGAATGCCCTTGCCCGACAACGAAACCGGCTCGCTCACCGCTACACCATCTCCTGCGGTACCAGCGGATCGTCGGGTTGGGTCTGCGGGCGGCCCTGGCGCAGCCGGGTGTCGATGTGGTTCACCAGGTGAGTGAGTGGAATCGTCAGCGCGAGGTAGAACGCGCCCGCGGCCACCAGTGGCGACAGGTTGCCGGTCTGCGCGTTCAGGTCGCGGCCCACCTGGAACAGCTCGCGCTGCCCGGCGACCAGGCCGAGGAAGTAAACCAGGGCCGAGGCTTTGAGCAGGGAGATGAACTGGTTCACCAGCGCCGGCAGGACGCGGCGTACTCCTTGCGGCACCACCACCAGCCGCATCGAGCGGCGATAGCTGAATCCCAACGCGCGGGCGGCCTCCAGTTGTCCCGACTCGACACTTTGGATGCCGGACCGGAAGATCTCGCCTACGTACGCTGCGGCCATCAGTCCGAGTGCCGCGATGCCCAGCGGATACGGGTTGTTACCGGTCAAGCCACCCACGACGGGACCGACGCCGAGGCCGATCAGAAGAATGATCACCACCTCCGGCAGTCCGCGGAAGATGTCGGTGTACACCCGTGCAGGCCAGCGCAGCCACCGGGACTGGGAAATGCCTGCCACCGCCAGCACCATGCCCAGCGCCACGCCGATGATGCTGGCGCTGACCGTCAGTATCAATGTGTTCGGCAGGCCGGTCTTGAACAGATCGGGGATCGCCTGCTTATACAGGTCCCAGTTGAAAAATGCGTCTTTCAGTTGAGCCAGTGTGGATTTGGGAGCCGGTGCTGTGGTCGCGCGGGGAATGTGGCTGGCGGCGATCGCGGCGAAATCGGGTAGCGCTGGCAGCGGCGCCGACTTCGATCCCGGCTTCCAGCCGGGCGGCAACGCACGGGGCACCCAGTCCGAATACAGCCGCGCCCACGTGCCGTCGGCGATCACCGCGTCCAATCCGGCGTTGAGAGCATCGATCAGGGGAGTGTTCTCCTTCGCGACCGCCCAGGCCACGAAATTGTCCAAGCTAAAGGTGTTCTCGACGATGACGGCTTGATCGCCGGGCCGCACCCCGCCGAGCGCCTGCTGCGCCGGCGCGACCCACGCGTCGATCTGGCGCGTCTTGAGGCTGGCGTAGACGGTGTTGAAGTCCGGAAATTTCACTGGATCCAGGTGCAGGGTGTCGACGACGTACGCCTCCTGCACCGTGCCCTGCACCACACCGATGCGCTGGCCCGCCGCCAGACTGTCGAACCCGGTGATCGGTGACCCCGGCGGGACGACAAGTGAGAAGTACCCGAAGTCGTAGCCGTTGGTGAACCCCACGGTTTTGCGGCGCGCGTCGGTGGTGGTGATCGACGACGAGCCGACGTCGAAACGACGCGACGCGACCTGCGCAAGCAGGCCGGAGAAGTCGGTCCCGACGAACCGTACGCGCAGGCCGAGTTTGTCGGCCACGGCGCGTAGCAACTCGTTGTCGAAACCGGTGAACTGGCCCTTCGAATCGATGCACACGCTCGGCGGGGCATCCGAGAGCGTGCCCACCACGAGCGTGCGAGGGGTCCCGAGCCCGAGTTGACCGACATCGACCGCAGCGAGCGGCTCGACGGTGGTGGTCGTGTACCTGTCCTCGGCGGGCCCCTTGGCCGCCTTGGCGAGGTTGGTCGGCAGCGCGCTCGCGGACTGCGCCCCCGGCGGTGAGCACTGGTCGGCCGATGCCGCCGGTGCCGTGATGAGGCCCGCCGCCACGACCGTCAACACTAGTGCCGCGGCCTTGATTCGGCGTGGCGTTCTTCCGAGGTGCACCGGCGTAAAGCTAGCGGCGGTCGCGCCACCGGCACAGTGTTTCGGCGCCGGTCAGGTCGTAGTCGGGGCCGTTGACGCCCACGGTGAGGAACGTGACGCCGAGTTCGGTGAACGCGTCGGCGTCGGCCATCAGCGCGTCACCGGAGCCCCCCACGCCCGCGGCCCGTTCGATCGTGTCGGGATCGCGGCCCACCTGCGCGCAGTGCTCGGCCAAGATCTGCGCCTTGCGGGGGTATGTCTGGCGGTCGGTGAAGCCGTGCCAGATTTCGGCGT
>JAFAWC010000212.1 GCA_019242135.1 Mycobacteriaceae bacterium
ACACGGATTCGGAGCGCAGCGTCATCGATGTATCGGTGGACGTGGTGCCATTCGAGGGCTTCGAGGGCGAGGTAGTCCATGCGTGATCTCATCTGCCCCAACTGCGGTCAGCACCTGGCGTTCGAGAACTCGGTGTGCCTGTCGTGCGACAGGCCCGTCGGGTTCTCCCTCGACGACATGGCGATGCTGGTGATCACCGACGGGCCCGAGGCGGGCAGCCCCGGCTTCGTCAGCGCCGACGAGTTCGAGCTGTGCGCCAATCTGCACTTGGCCAAATGCAATTGGCTCGTCGTGAAAGACCCGATACGACGGCTCTGTGCGTCATGCCGACTGACCCGGACCCGACCGAACGACGCAGACACGCAGGCGTTAGCCGCTTTCGCCGACGCCGAGACGGCCAAGCGCCGGATGATCGTCGAGCTCGTCGAGCTGAAGTTGCCGATCGTGGGCCGCGACGCGGACCCGGATTACGGCCTCGCGTTCGACCTGTTGTCCAGCGCCCGGGAAAAGGTGTTCACCGGCCACCACAACGGTGTGATCACACTGGATCTGGCCGAAGGAGATGACGTCCATCGCGAACAGTTGCGGATCTCGATGGACGAGCCGTACCGCACACTGCTCGGGCACTTCCGCCACGAGATCGGCCATTACTACTTCTACCGACTCGTCGAGCCGGCCCGCGACTACCTGCAGCGATTCCGGGAACTGTTTGGCGACCCGGACGCCGACTACCAGGCGGCGCTGGACCGTCACTACCACGAAGGCGCTCCGCCGCAGTGGGAAGAAAACTTCGTCTCGTCCTACGCCACGATGCATGCGGCCGAGGACTGGGCCGAAACCTTCGCGCACTACCTGCACATCCGCGACACCCTGGACACCGCGGCGGCGTTCGGCTTCGCGCCGGCGAACGCAACCTATGAACGACGGGTGTTGGGTCCCAGCGGCTTCGACACGATCATCGAGATGTGGCTGCCGCTGTCGTGGGCGCTGAACATGGTAAACCGGTCGATGGGACACGACGACCTCTACCCGTTCGTGTTGCCGGTTCCGGTGCTGGACAAGATGCGGCTCGTTCACACCATCATCGACGAGGTGACCTCCGAACCGCTAAAACTCGCCGCGGCGAGCGGTCCCGCGGACGCTTGACGCGCCACCCGGCGCGGGGCAACATCGCGCGGCATGGCGAAAACGCTCGGTGCTCGTCTTGGCGCGGCCGTCCTCGTCGGTGCCGTGGCCCTGCAGACGGCCGGCTGCACCGAAGCGACGATCAAGCCGGACGCCGCCGCGAAGTCGGTGTCGGACCTGGTGTCACGACAGACGGGTTTCACGCCAACCGACGTGAACTGTCCCCCCGGGGTGCCGGCCAAGGTCGGCCTGGAATTCGAGTGCCGGTTCACCTGCCCAGACGGGCCCTACATCGCGCATGTCAAGATCACGAAGGTCGATGGCGATAACGTCGAGTTCGACATCAAGACTCAGCGCACGTAGGGCCTGTCGGCACGTCACCGACAGAGCCCACCCCAGCACCGTTTCAGCCCCTCGTCACAACGTTAAAAGTCGACAGCGCATGCGATGTCACTCGCGGCTACGAGTGAGAAAAGCCTGGCCCGCATGCCAAGTCGCGGTCGGCTGGTGGTATGCCTGAACCGGTGAGCGATGGTCTTTTCGACCTTCCCGGCGGCGGCGACTCCGAGTTGGCCGGCCGCGGGTCGGGGGTGGCCGCGCCACTGGCGGTGAGGATGCGTCCCGCATCGCTGGAGGAGATCGTCGGACAATCCCATCTGCTCACGCCCAATTCGCCGTTGCGCCGGCTCGTCGAGGGCTCGGGCGCGGCGTCGGTCATCCTCTACGGGCCGCCCGGCACCGGAAAGACGACGCTGGCGTCGCTGATCTGCCATGCCACCGGGCGCCGGTTCGCGGCGTTGTCGGCGGTGTCGGCGGGCGTCAAGGAGGTCCGCGCGGTCATCGAGAGCGCGCGCCGCGCCGCGGGCCACGGTGAGCAGACCGTGCTGTTCATCGACGAGGTGCACCGGTTTTCCAAGACCCAGCAGGACGCGCTGCTCGCGGCGGTGGAGAACCGGGTCGTGGTGCTGGTGGCCGCCACCACCGAGAACCCCAGCTTCTCCGTGGTGGCCCCACTGCTGTCGCGATCGCTGATCCTGCAGCTGCAGCCATTGACCGCAGAAGACATCCGGGTGGTTCTCGAGCGCGCGATCGCCGATGCACGCGGACTCGGCGGCCAGGTAGAGGTCGAGGCCGATGCCGTCGAGCTGCTGGTGCGCCTGTCGGCGGGCGACGCCCGCCGCGCGCTGACCGCGCTCGAGGTGGCCGCCGAGGCGGTGGCCGACGGTGCGCCGGTCACCGTCGCCGCCATCGAGCAGTCGATGGACAAGGCCGCCGTTCGCTACGACCGCCAGGGCGATCAGCACTACGACGTGATCAGCGCCTTCATCAAGTCGATTCGC
>JAFAWC010000385.1 GCA_019242135.1 Mycobacteriaceae bacterium
ATGGCGTTTCAGGGCACCTGCCAGCAGGTGGCCCGAGTGCAGGGGATGGCGAAGCGTGTCGTCACTCATGGGCTCCAGACTAGAACGTGTTACAGAAAACGCGTTAGAGAGGAGCCGACGCGCGGACCGTTTGGGCTGCGGAGGCGACGAAGGTCGAGTTGTTGCACATTTTCCGGTCCTTGTTTGTGTCATAAGTCGACGCTCGACGACGGCGGCCGGGTCAACACGGTCGGGCGAAATCGACACGATTGGCGAAAAATCCCAGAAGATTGTGCCGTGGCCTCTGCTGACCTTGTCATCCATGGCACCGTCCTGACCGTCGACGACGCGAAACCCACCGCCGACGCGGTGGCGGTGAAAGACGGCCGGCTCGTCGCCGTCGGCGCGCGCGCCGACGCCGAGTCCCTGATCGGACCCGACACGCAGGTGCTGGACATCGGCGACGGCTGTGTGATGCCGGGATTCGTCGAGGCCCACGGACATCCGCTGATGGAGGCGATCGTGCTGTCCGACCGGATGGTCGATATCCGGCCGGTGACCATGCGCGACCCGCAGGCGGTCGTCGAGGCGATCCGGGCCGAGGTCGGCGCGCGCGGTGCCTCCGGTGCGTACCTCGTCGGCTGGGACCCGCTGCTTCAAAGTGGCCTGCCTGAGCCCACTCTTGACTGGCTGAACGCCACGGCCCCCGACACGCCGCTGGTGATCATCCACAACTCCGGACACAAGGTGTTCTTCAACTCGACGGCGGCCGAACACGCCGGGCTCTCGCGCGACACCCCCGACCCGAAGGGCGCCAAGTACGGTCGCGACGCGAACGGCGAGTTGGACGGCACCGGCGAGGAGACCGCCGCGGTGCTGTCGTTGATGAGCGGCGCCGTACACGCCGACGACTATCCGGCGATGCTGTACGCCGAATGCGCCCGGCTGAACCAGGCCGGCCTGACGACCTGCTCGGAGATGGCTTTCGACCCGCTGTTCCGGCCACTGCTCGAGGAGCTGCGCGGCGGGCTGACCGTGCGGCTGCGGACGTATGAAATCTCGAGTGCGCACTTGACCAGCGACGCGACCCCCGGCGACGGCGATGACATGCTCAAGCAGGTCGGGGTCAAGATCTGGCTGGACGGCTCGCCGTGGATCGGCAACATCGACCTGTCGTTTCCCTACCTCGACAGCGACGCGACCCGCACGATCGGCGTGGCACCGGGGTCGTGCGGGCACGCCAACTACAGCCGCGATCAGCTCAGCGAGATCGTCGCGGCGTATTTCCCGTGCGGGTGGCAGATGGCCTGCCACGTGATGGGCGACGCCGGCATCGACACCGTGCTTGACGTATACGAGGACGCGCTGAAGCGCTGGCCTCGCGCCGATCACCGGCTGCGGCTCGAACACGTCGGTGCGATCCGGCCCGAGCAGCTCAAACGCGCCGCCGACCTCGGCATCACGTGCAGCCTGTTCGTCGACCAGATCCACTACTGGGGCGATGTGATCGTCGACGGGCTGTTCGGCGAGGAGCACGGCTCGCGCTGGATGCCCGCCGGGTCGGCCGTGGCCACCGGGATGCGGATCTCGCTGCACAACGATCCGCCGGTCACGCCCGAGGAGCCGTTGCGCAACATGAGCGTCGCCGCGACCCGCGCCGCGCCCAGCGGGCGGGTGCTCGCCTCCGAAGAACGGCTCACCGTCGAACAGGCCATCCGCGCGCAGACCCTCGACGCGGCGTGGCAGCTGTTCGCCGACGACGTGGTCGGCTCGCTGGAGCCGGGCAAATACGCCGACATGGTGGTGTTGTCGGCCGACCCGCGGGACGTGCCGCCCGAGCAGATCGCCGAGCTCGAGGTGCGGGCGACGTTTCTGTCGGGGCGCCAGGTTTATGCGAAGGACGACTGACGTCTCGGGAACCCACGGTGCCCGCCTTGAAGCGCCACGTGCCGGCTGACCTTGCCGACCTGCTCGACCGGGTCCACGTGGTCGCGCTCCCGATGCGGGTTCGCTTCCGCGGCATCACGGTGCGGGAGGTCGCCCTGATCGATGGGCCGGCCGGCTGGGGAGAGTTCGGCGCGTTCGTCGAGTACGAGCCACCGGAGGCCGCGCACTGGCTGGCCTGCGGTGTCCGGGCGGCCTATGAAGCACCGCCGGCCGCGACGCGCGATCGCATCCCGGTCAATGCCACTGTCCCGGCCGTCGCGCCGGGCCAGGTGGGTGAGCTGCTGAGCCGGTTTCCCGGCGCGCGCACCGCGAAAGTCAAAGTCGCCGAGCCGGGGCAGACGCTGGACGACGACGTCGCGCGCGTCGACGCAGTCCGCGCGCTGGTGCCGACGGTACGGGTGGACGCGAACGGCGGCTGGAGCGTCGAGGAAGCGGTCACGGCCGCGCGCGTCCTCGGCCCACTGGAGTACCTCGAGCAGCCGTGCAAGACAATCGGTGAGCTGGCCGAGGTGCGGCGCCGGGTCGACGTAGCCGTGGCCGCCGACGAAAGCATCCGCAAGGCGTCGGACCCACTTCGGGTCGTGCGCGCCGAGGCCGCCGACTTCGCCGTGCTCAAAGTCGCTCCGCTGGGCGGCAGTTGGCCGCTGCTAAAGATCGCCGAGCAGATCAACATTCCCGTCGTGATCTCCAGCGCGCTGGACTCGGCGGTGGGAATCGCGACCGGTCTGACGGCGGCCGCCGCGCTTCCTGTGCTGGAGCACGCATGCGGACTGGGGACCGGGCGGCTATTCGCCGAGGACGTCGCGGAGCCGGTGCCGCCGGTCGACGGCTACCTGCCGGTCGGGCCGGTCGCGCCGGATCCGGCCCGGTTGGCTGGACTGGCGGCGGCGCCGGAGCGTCGCGACTGGTGGATCCGGCGCATCGTGTCGTGCTACCCGCTGTTGTCCTGATTTGTGGGATAGCCGTCATAGACGACACGTGCCCGGTGGCCAACACTTGGTATGTGGTGCGCAAGGTCGTGGTCCTCGCCTTTCCGGGCGTGCAGGGGCTGGATGTGGTCGGCCCTTTCGACGTGTTCACCGGCGCGTCGAGGCTGCGCGACGGCGGATACGAGGTGGTGCTCGCGTCGGCCGGCGGCCTGCCGGTCAGCACCGGCACCGGACTGGTGTTCGTCACCGGGTCGCTGCCCAGCCCGGACGAGCCCGTCGACACCGTGGTGCTGCCCGGCGGGGCGGGTGTCGACGACGCCCGGGCCAGCGCCGACGTCATTACCTGGATCCGCAGCGTCGCGCCGACGGCCCGGCGCATCGTCAGCGCCAGATCAGTACCGGAAGACCTTCGCATAAAGGAGAGAAATATGCAGATCGC
>JAFAWC010000469.1 GCA_019242135.1 Mycobacteriaceae bacterium
GGTGCGCTGCGAGCGATGTTGCGCACCAAGCCGAACCTGTCGCCCAACGGCGTTGCGCCGGCCTTGGTCCCCGATGCCCTTGCCGCGTTGGGTGCGCTGAACGCCAGTCCCGGGCTGCCGCGCACCGGCACGGTCGCGCTGCTGGACTTCGGTGGCAGCGGGACCAGCATCACGCTCGCTGAGGCCGGCCGGTCTCCGGGAGCCGATTTCCGCCCGATCGGTGAAACCGTGCGCTACACCGAGTTTTCCGGCGCCCAAATCGACCAGGCGCTGCTCACCCATGTGCTCGCCGACATCAACCAGTCCAGTGGCACCGACACCGCCGGCACCACCGCAGTTGGTGCTCTCTCTCGGCTGCGCGAGCAGGCCCGCCAGGCCAAGGAGCGGCTGTCGGCGCAAACCTCGACCGAACTGACCGCGGACCTGCCGGGATATCACTCCGACATCAGGATCACCCGCGCCGAACTGGAAAACCTGATCGCCACGCCGCTGGCCGGCGTGCTCGGCGCGCTCGAAGAGATGTTGCAGCGCAACAGAATCCCGGCAGCATCTCTGTCGGCGGTGGCCACCGTCGGCGGCGGCGCCGCAATCCCGTTGATCACCCAACGGCTCTCCGAGCACTTCCGGGTGCCGGTGATCACCGCGCCCCAACCGGCGCTGAACACCGCGACCGGCGCAGCGCTGTTCGCCGCGCGCGGGCCTGGTGCCGACATGCCGACCGGCTTGGCACCGGCCGCGGCCGACGCACCTGCCACCGGAATGGCCACCGCCGCGTGGGCCGCCGGTGCTGCGGGCGTCGCGGCGGGCGAGTCGGCAGCCGACGGCAGCGCGTCGGCCACGTTCCGCGCGCTCGCCTGGTCGCAGGATGAGGGCGGCGACGAGCCCGTGCCCTATGCCGGTGCCGATTACGCCTACGACCGCGAAGCCACCACCGCCCGTCCGCAGATGGAGTTCGCTCCGGCGCCGGCGCCGGCGCGGGTCGCCGACGAACCCCTGCCGTGGTACCGGCGCCCCGCGATTTTGTTCGCGGCAGCGCTGATCGCGGTACTGGTGTTGAGCGGCGGCCTGGTGTGGACGTTGACCAGCCAGTCCAGCCCGATCCGCTCCGGTAGAACAAGCACCGCCACGGTGCCCGCCACAACCAATCCCGAGACCCCTGGCGCGCCCTTGACCGACACGGTGACGATCACCGGCACCAACGGCAGTCCGACGGTCGTGACGCCCCCGCCGGCGACGACGGCGCCCGGCCCGTCGCCCACTGATACCGGCACGACGACTCCGCCGACGACGGCGACAACGACACCACCGACAACGACGACCGTCACGACCACCACCACTCAGCCGCCGACGACGACCACCACTCAGCCACCGGTAACGACGACCACCCAGGCTCCGCCGATCACGACGACGCAGGCCCCGCCCACGACGACGGTCAGACCGCCGGTCACGCTGCCGACGCCGTTCACCCTTCCGCGTCCGGGTGCCGGGCCGGGCGGGTGAGCGCAGGGCGAGGGCAACGATGAGCGCTCCGGTGCCCGGCGAAATACCGCCGCGGGCTGACGAGCTGGTCGCGGCTTTCGCTTCGGATCCGCCGGTCACGGCAAAGGTCGTCGTGGTGGGCGGCATGGGCACCGGCAAGACCGCGACGCTGGCCGCCATCCGCTCGGCGTTGCGCGCGGGCGGCGTGGAGGTGACGGCCCGGCCCACCTTGGCGCCGCGTGCCGGCGCCGCGGCGGTGGTCGATGATGCCCACCTGCTCGCCGACGCGGAACTTCATGCCCTGGCCGACTGGGTCGACGAGCCCTCCGCAACGGTGGTGATCGCCACGGAGCCCTATCAGCACCACGGTGCGCTGCGCGCGCTGACGATCGCGATGGAGCGGGAGAGGCCCCCCGTGGTGCTCGGCGCGCTTCCCGCGCCGGAATTGCACCGCGCCACTGTCGCCGCGCTTTCTGCACCGCCCAGCGCGGAGGTGGTCCGCAGCCTGATGAACGCGACGGCGGGACTGCCGTTTCTGGTGCGCGCAGCGCTGAGTCACACCGCCGCGGCGCTGGGTCACCCCGCCGAGGACGGCTCGCCCGCGATGGCGATCGCACAGGCGGCCCGGTTCGCGTTGATCGACCGGTTGAGGGCGGTCGACGAGCCCGTATTGGAGGTGCTGCTGATCGCCTCGCTGAGCCCCGATCTCGGCGCCGCAGATGTCGCCGCGGCGTTGCGCGTACCCGCCGAGAAGGCCCAACTGCTGGTCGACCGGGCGCGCGGCAGCGGCCTGGTCGAGCCCTCGCACAGCCCGCCGTTCCTGCGGTCGGTACACCGCGCGGTCGCCCAGATCGTCGGTGCCGCGCGTCACCATGACGTTGAAAGAGCGCTGCTGGCAACCCAACTCGAGCTGTCGACGCTGTCAGCCGATCTGGCACTGCGGCTCGCCGAACACGGTGTGCGTGACGATCAGCTGGCCAACGTCCTGGAAGCCGCCGCCGAGCAGTCGTCGGATCAGCCCGCCCGCGCCGCGCGGCTGTACCGCGCGGCGCGAGACGCGGGCGCCGTCGGGGTGACCGCCAGACTCGCCGACGCGCTGGCGCTCACCGGGGATTACCCGACAGCCAGCAGGCTGGCCGATGAGCTGCTCGCCACCGACGATCCCACCGACCGCGGCGCTGCGGTGCGCATCGCTGCGTCGA
>JAFAWC010000590.1 GCA_019242135.1 Mycobacteriaceae bacterium
AGGGGGATTCTCAGCGCACGGACCGTGCCGATGAGCCATTCGACCGGCGTGTTGACGATGGTCGCCGAACTGGAGGTGAACTCCGGGGCAGTGAGTATCGCGGTGGTCAGAGCGTTGAGGTCGCGGCGGGGCCCATAGGCCGCGACCAGGCGGTCGAGGGTTTCGGAGGAGGGCGGGTCGTCGGAGGCCAGCTGCTGCCAGAGCCGACCCGCGACGAACCGGGCGGAGTTCGGTTGCGCCAGCACGGCATCGCAGAAGGCGGCGGCGTCCATGTTGCCGGTGAGGTCCAGCACCGTTTTGGTCCCGGTGTCATGCCGTTTCGCGGCCAGAAACGTGCGCCCGTCGGGGCCGATCGTCCAACCCGTCAGTGCGCGCGCGCCGTTGCGGACGTCGGTTTCGGTGTAGCCGTTGCCGTGGCCGAGCGCGAAAAGCTCCATGAACTCGCGGGCGAGATTCTCGTTGGGTGCTTTGGCGGTGTTGCGCTGACCGTCCAGCCACCGCAGCATCGCGGCATCGGTGAGCATCGCGTAGGCCAGCGGCCGGAAGCCACCCAGCTTCAGCGTGCGCAGCTTCTCGTTCTGTGCGGCCATGTACGCGGCGACCCTGACCTTCTTGGCCGAGGTGGCGAAGTGGTTGTGCCACAGCAGCGTCAGCTTCTCGTGAATGGGTTGCTCGACGGCGGCCATGCGTTGCAGCCACCACGCCGACAGTTGCGACATCTGATCGGACAACTGCTGGTTGTACTGTTTGCGCGCGGCGGCCGTGGCCTTCTTTCCCGGCGGTGACCCGGGTGGGCTGAACGACGGCATGGGCGTGGCGAGCGCACCGGGATCGGCCCCCGGGTCGCTGCCGAGCGCGAGATCGACGTACGCCGGCCAGGCGAGGCCGGCCGCCGCGTCGACCTGCGGACCGGTCGCGCCGAACCCGGCCCGACGCAGACCGCGGGCAGCGGCCTGCCACTGCGCAGACTGTCCCGACACCGTTACCGGCGCTCAGCTATAAAGATCACGATCTGACTGTGCGGCGCAAAGCTGAAGACGCGCTGAATTTGGCGTTGTTTCTAAGCCGATCTTCAGGACAAGCGCAGGGACCGGTCAAGTTTCGGTCAGTACCCGCAGCAGCCGGCGGGCCGCGGTGACCCGGCGCGCGGCCGATCCTGCCAGCGAATCGAGCGCGCATTCGGGGTCGGCGGGCGGGCCCAGGTGTGTGCAGCCGCGCGGGCAGTCCTTGATCGCCTCGGCGAGATCGGAGAATGCCAGCACCACGTCGTCGGCTTCGATGTGCGCCAAGCCGAACGACCGGATGCCGGGGGTGTCGATCACCCACCCCGACCCGGTGATCGGGAAAGCCACCGACTGCGTGGACGTGTGCCGCCCCTTACCGACCCCGGTGACCTCGCCGATGGCCCGGTCTGCATCGGGCACAAGGCGATTCACCAACGTGGATTTGCCGACACCGGAATGGCCGAGCAGCACGGTCACCGCCGCGTACAACAGCGGCGCGACGGCGTCCAGCGGATCGTCGCGGCCTGCGGTGGTCACAGTCAGGTCCAGGTCGGCGAACTGTTCGGCAAACGGATCCGGGGGCGCCAGGTCGGTCTTGGTCAGGCACAGGATCGGGGTCAGCCCAGCGGCGTACGCGGCGATCAGCGCCCGGTCGACCAGCCCGGTACGCGGGGGCGGGTCGGCCAGCGCGACGACGATCAGCAGCTGGTCGGCATTCGCGACGACAACACGCTCGGTCGGGTCGGTGTCATCGGCGGTCCGGCGCAGCACCGTCCGGCGGGCTCCGCGGCGCACGATGCGAGCCAGCGTGTCGGGACGGCCCGACAGATCACCAACCAGATCCACGTCGTCACCCACCACGATCGGCGTGCGGCCAAGCTCTCGGGCGCGCATCGCGGTGACCCGCTGCGCCGGGTCGCGGCCGAGCACGCATCCCCACCGGCCCCGGTCGACGGTCACCACCATCGCGCCGCGAGCGTCGGCGTGCTCGGGTCGGGTCTTGGTCCGCGGCCGCGACCCCCGGCCCGAACGCACCCGCACGTCGGACTCGTCGAAGTCACCCGGCCTCAACTGCAGGGGTCCTGGCCGGTCAGCATGTCGGCCCACAGCTGCGCGAACCCCGGAAGTGTCTTCGCGGTCGTTTCCACATCATCGACAACAACGCCGGGCACCCGCAGGCCGATGATCGCGCCGGCCATAGCCATCCGGTGATCGGCATAGGAGTGCCAGGTGCCACCGTGCAGCGGCGTCGCCGTGATCACCAGGCCGTCGTCGGTCTGGGTACAGTCGCCACCGAGCTTGCCGATCTCGGTGCTCAGCGCGGCCAGCCGGTCGGTTTCGTGGCCGCGCAGGTGCGCGATGCCGGTCAACCGCGACACCGACCCGGGGGTCGCAAGTGCTGCCAGCGCCACGACCGCAGGGCTGAGTTCGCCGACATCGCCCAGGTCGGCCTCGATTCCGTCGTATGACGTCGAGCCCTGGACATCGAGATACGACTCCGTCTGCAGCACAGTGCAATCCAGCTTGCGCAGCAGACCGACAATGTTGTCGGACGGTTGCGTGCTCACCCGTGGCCAGTTCTCGATGCGCACCGCCCCACCCGTCACCGCGGCCGCCGCGACGAACGGCACGGCGTTGGACAGGTCGGGTTCGACCCGCCAGTGCCGGGCCGCGACGACGCCGGGCTCGACGCGCCACCGGCGCGCAGCCGAGTCGTCGACCTGCACTCCGGCGTCGCGCAGCATCGCCACGGTCATCGCGATGTGCGGCGCCGACGGAAGGCTCGCACCGGTGTGGACGACCGTTAATCCGTCGTCGAACGCCGCCGCCGCGAGCAGCAGCCCGGACACGAACTGTGACGACGCGGACGCGTCGATCTCGACCGTTCCACCCGCCACCGCACCGGTGCCGCGCACCACGAACGGCAGCCCGGTGCCATCGACCTTCACCCCGAGCTCGCACAGAGCTTCCAGCAGCGGCGCGATCGGCCGGCCGCGAGCCTGCTGGTCGCCGTCGAATGTGACGGCGCCGGTGCTCAACGCGGCCAGCGGCGGCACGAAGCGCAGCACGGTCCCGGCCAGGCCGCAGTCGATCTGCGCGTCGGGCCGGGGATCGAGGCCGCCGGTGACGGTCAGGTCGGTGTCGCGGCCGTCGACCCGCAGGCCGAGCACGCCCAGCGCCCCAATCATCAGATCGGTGTCGCGACTGCGCAGCGCCCCGGTGAGGCGGGAGGTATCGCCGTGGGAAGCCGCGAGCGCCGCAAGCACCAGCGCCCGGTTGGTCTGCGACTTGGACCCGGGCACGGTCACCGTGGCATGCACGGGTGCCGGCGCGGTGGGCGCCCGCCAGCCCGTCGTCTGCTCCTCGCTGCTGCTCACGCCTCCATGATGGCGTGTCGGCGGCCGATGCCACCATGAAGGGGTGTGCGGGCGATTCGCAGTGACCACCGATCCCAAGCTGCTGGCCGAAAAGATTCAGGCGATCGACGAGGCGTCGGCAGCCGCCGGGCCGACGGGGACCGCGGGCGGGAGCCCCAACTACAACGTCGCGCCGACGGCCACGATCGCGGCGGTGGTCACGCGCCACACCGACCCCGACGACGACGCGACGCGCCGGCTGCGGCTGATGCGTTGGGGTCTGGTGCCGCCATGGGCCAAGGCCGGCCCCGACGGCGCGCCCGACGGCAAGGGCCCACTGCTGATCAACGCCCGCGCCGACAAGGTGACGAGCTCACCTGCGTTCCGGTCGTCGGCGAAGGGCAAACGCTGCCTGGTGCCGATGACCGGCTGGTACGAATGGCGAGCCAATCCGGACACGCCTGCGGGCACGAAGGCCCGCAAGACGCCGTTCTTCATGACCGGGGGTGACGACGAACTGATCTGCATGGCCGGCCTGTGGTCGGTGTGGCGGCCGAAGGACGCACCCAAAGACGCCGCCGCACTGCTGAGTTGCACGATCATCACCACCGACGCGGT
>JAFAWC010000630.1 GCA_019242135.1 Mycobacteriaceae bacterium
CCGTGATGATCTGGCCGATCGCTCCGCCGGTGGCCAACAGCACGGCAGCGCCGAGCGACGCGCCGACCGAGTCCGTGGCAAAGCCGAGCACTTCGCCGCCGACCGTGAAAGGGACCGCCACCGCGCTGGCCACCAGACTTGCCACCAACATGCCGAGCGCCCGGATCCCGAACACCCGCCAGAACGATCCGTGCACCAACGCGAACGACCGGCCGATCGCGCTAAACACCGGAAGCCGCTCCAGCACGATCAGCACCGGCGCGAAGCTCAGCATCGTCCAGAGGTAGACGAATAGGGCGATCCCCGCGGCCCCGGCGGCGAGCCCGACCAGCAGGCCGAGAATGGCCGTAATCGCGATCGCAACCGCGATGACGACGACAACGCCGGCCACCAGCACCATCGCGCCGGCCCCCTCGAGCACCGTCAGACCCAGCAGTGCGAGGAGCCGGCCCCGCACCCGGTGCCATGCCTCGCCGATGGTGATGGTCCCGCCGAACACCGCCCGCCCGACGACCACCGTCAACATGCCGCTGAGCAGGAGGTTGGCCAAGCCGGTCGTCACACCGGAGGCGATCGTTGAGCCGAACATGCCCACCATCGTGGAGGTCGACGTCTCCTCGACCGGGGCGAGGGCGGTGTGCCCGTACACGATCTGTGGCAGCACCGCCGTGAAGACGAGGGCGATGATCTGGGCGATGACGACGACGATGGTCGTCAATCCCAGCGTTGCCCTGGGATTGGTGCGGATGTAGGCGAAGGCGGCGTTGAAGATGTCGCTGAGCCCCAACGGCCGCAGCGGGATGATGCCCGGTTTCAGCGTCGGCGGCGGCCCGACCGGCGCGGGGTAGCCCGGGGGCGGGTATCCGGGCATCGGATAGGCGACGGGCGGCGGCGCTGGGGGAACGCGCCCGTCGTCATCGGCCATGGCGACCATCCTGGCTAGCAGGACGGCAATCCGCAACGAGACCGTGGCGTAGCGTCTGCGCGTATGGCGGAACTGAAAGACCGGCTACAGGCAGACCTCACCGCGGCGATGAAGGCCCAGGACCGGCTCCGTACGGCGACGTTGCGGATGCTGCTGACCGCGATCCGCAACGAGGAACTGTCCGGCCCGCAGTCCCGTGAGCTGTCCGACGATGACGTGATCAAGGTGCTAGCCAGAGAGTCGAAAAAGCGTGGGGAAGCTGCCGAGATCTACACGCAGAACGGTCGTGGCGAGCTGGCCGCCAACGAACACGCCGAAGCACGGGTCATCGACGAGTACCTGCCGACGCCGCTCACCGAGGCGGAGCTGGCCGACGTCGCCGACACCGCGATCGCTCAGGTCGCCGAGGCGATCGGCGAGCGGCCGACGATGCGACAGATGGGCCAGGTGATGAAGGCCGCCACGGCGATCGCGGCAGGCAAGGCCGACGGCGCGCGGCTGTCGGCGGCCGTCAAAGACCGGCTGTAACCGTTTCGCGTCATGCCAGGCGGGTATCCGCAGCCTATGACGCGATTTGGCTACACCCTGATGACCGAGCAGAGTGGTCCCAAAGAGCTTGTGCGCTATGCTGTTTCGGCCGAAAATGCCGGGTTCGACTTCGAGGTCTCCAGCGACCATTACTTTCCGTGGCTCAGCGCGCAGGGTCATGCGCCGTATGCGTGGTCGGTTCTCGGTGCCGTCGCCCACGCGACGCAGCGGGTGGAGTTGGCGACGTATGTGACGTGCCCGACGATTCGCTACCACCCGGCGGTCGTCGCGCAGAAAGCCGCCACTCTGCAGATCCTCTCCGATGGCCGTTTCACACTGGGTCTCGGTAGCGGCGAGAACCTCAACGAAAACGTGGTGGGCCGCGGCTGGCCGCCTGTTGAACGTCGCCAGGAGATGCTGAAGGAAGCGGTGCAGATCATCCGCGAGCTGTTCGGTGGCGAAATGGTCAGCTGGAAAGGCGAATACTACGAGGTCGATTCGGCGCGGCTGTGGGACGTTCCGTCAACTCCGGTGCCGATCGGCATCGCGGTGTCGGGGGAAAAATCTGTGCACACGTTCGCGCCGCTTGGCGATCACTTGATTGCGGTGGAGCCGCAGAAGAGCCTGGTTGACGCGTGGCACGACACGCGGCACGCCACCGGCTTGCCCGGCGATTACCGCGTGATCGGCCAGATACCCGTGTGCTGGGATCCTGACCGGGACACCGCCGTGAAACGCGCGCACAACCAGTTCCGCTGGTTCGCCGGTGGCTGGCACGTCAACGCGGACCTGCCGACCACGGCGGGATTTGCGGCCGCGACGCAGTTCGTCCGACCGGACGATGTTGCGGACAGCATTCCCTGTGGGCCGGACCTCGACGCGATCGTGGATGGCGTGCGTAAGTACTGGGAGTCCGGATTCACCGACATCGCGTTGGTTCAGATTGGCGACGAGAGTCAGGAGGCGTTCCTCGCCGAGGCCGCCCAACCGCTCTTGGCGAAGTTGCGCGAGGCCGCCCCGAGGTAAACTCGAAAATCCTTGTCTGGACAAGTATTTGACCCCTCTTACCCGGCGTGCCTGCCTTCGCGGCTTCGCTCGTAGGCACGTTGCCGGAGCTCGGTGAGCCATTCGGGCGCGAGTTTGACCCCGGGCGCGGAATGGATGGTCGGATCGAACGCGACGTCGTCAGACGGTGCGGCCGAGATCACTTCGTGGAAACGGACCCGCGCGAGCGGTTGGAACTCATTGGTCCCCGCCGCCTGGTCGAGCCGAAACTCAACGCCACCGTCGTCGATGTGCTGCGAGATGTCGTCCAACTCCAGCCCACTACGGGGGCCACCGGTCATCTGTGCGCGGATCCACCAGTACGTGCGCTCGTAGCGCAACGGCATCAGGCTGGTCATTGTTGCGCCCCAGGACGTGACAGGACGCAGTGCGAATCGCGTAACCAGTCCCGAGCCCGCTGATGCCAGCAGTATGTCCCACGGCGTCGCCGCGAATGGTTGCGGCGGAATGCGAATTGCCAGGCCGATGACGTCCGCGAGCCCGCCGGGCAAGCCGATGCCCTTCGACACCCGGCCGACCACGTCCGATGACTCCACCGGAAGTCCTTGTCCGGGCGGTGCGGTTCGTTCCAGGGAACCGCGGGCCATCACCCCGACGGGGTGGAAGATCCTCTTCCGGCGGATGGCGGATGCCAAGCCGAGTGGTAGCGCAACGATGTCCGAGGTTTTCACGGGTTTCGAGTGCCCGCCGGTCGGGAATCACAAACACGTCGAGACCATGGCACCGGCTCACGGCCGGGCACTCATCAGCAGACTTTATCACGACAGGAAGGTAAGCGTGAGCACAAACGCCGCATCAGTGGATGAGAGCGTCCATTGACAGTCGCCCTGTCCGGCCTCTGCGAATCCATCGTTACAGACGCCGGAGTGTATGCACCCCAAAGCGATTCGCGCTTGCTTGTCGACGCGATGCGGGCCAACCTGCTGCTTGAGCGTCGCCGTGTGCTCGACTTGTGTACCGGCAGCGGCGTGCTGGCGGTTGCAGCAGCTCAGCTGGGCGCGGCGCACGTGACCGCGTTTGACATCTGTCCCCGGGCGGTGCGGTGCTGTCAGGCCAATGCGACTGCGGCGGGCGTAGAGATCG
>JAFAWC010000468.1 GCA_019242135.1 Mycobacteriaceae bacterium
ATCCTTCAGGATCTGCGCCGCGACCTGCTGCCCGGCTTCGTCGCCAGGATCTATCCCGCTGATCTGGCGCTGCTGCATAAAGAAACCTGGACCCCCATAGCCGGCGGCCGGGTGCGCGGTGAGGTCAGTTTTTCGGCGCGCGGGGCGCCGGGGTCGGGCGTCGGCAAGGCTTTGCTCGCGCCGGTCGATCACGGCTCTCGCCTCGAGTTCAATGCGAGCGTCGAGATCAAGGTTCCGCTGGTGGGCGGCAACATCGAGCGCCTCGTCGGTGGCCACGTCGTCAAAGGCATCGCCGCGACCCACCGCTTCACCACGGCGTGGATCGCGGGCAACGCCTAGACGGCATCCGACGCGGTGAGTCGAGCGTCGCTGATGTCCTCGGGTATTTCACGGCGCCGCCGCACCAGGCCGTCCAGAGTCAGGATGACCAGCGCGCCCCAGATCAGCGCAAACCCAAGCCAGCGGGCGGTGGGCATCGCTTCGTGGCCGATCAGCACTCCCCAGGCCATCTGCAGCCCGGGGTTGAGGTACTGCAGCAGACCCAGCGTGATCAGCGGCAGTCGCTGCGCCGCGGCGGCGAACAGCAGCAGCGGGACCGCTGTCACTGGTCCGGCCAGCACCATCAGCGCGCTGTGACCCGCGCCCAGCCCGATGAAATGGGCGTTCCCCGTGAGCTGCAGGGCGATCAGGTAGCCGCCCGCGACCGGGAGCGCCAACAGCGACTCCACGGCGACGCTGACCCGCGGGTCCGCCGACACCACCTTTTTCACCAGCCCGTAGGTCCCGAACGAGGTGGCCAGCGCGAGAGCGATCACCGGCAGTCCGCCGACCTGCCAGGTCAGCACCGCGACCGCGGCGACCGCGACGGTCAGCGCCACCAGCTGTAAGCGCCTGATGCGCTCGCGCAGGATGATCACACCCAGCGCCACCGAGATCAGCGGGTTGATGAAGTAGCCGAGTGCGGCATCGACGACGTGACCGTGCGACACAGCGAAAATATATGTGCCCCAGTTGATTCCGATAAGAAACGATGCCGCTGCCAGCAGCAGCCAGGTGCGGGCGTTCAGGCGGCGCAGATCGCCGAGCCGGCGCGCACCGATCAGCACGACGACCAAAAACAGCGCCGTCCACACGTAGCGGTGAGCCAGCACCTCCAGCGATCCGGCGGGCAGGAGCAGCGGAAAGAATCCCGGGCACAGGCCCCACCAGATGTACGCGCCGATGCCGTAGAGCAGCCCCGCACGGCCCCGGTCAGGGGGTGGTTGGCCCGCCGTCACGGGATGCGCCCGCTCACCACGTCGAGCGCATGCGCAAGGTCGCCCGGGTACGCAGCGGTGATCTCGATGCGTCGTCCGTCGGCCGGGTGTGCAAACCCCAGCGACCACGCGTGCAGCCATTGGTGATCAAGCCCAAGCCTTTTCGCCAACCGCGGGTCGGCACCGTAGGTCAGGTCTCCGACGCACGGATGGTGCAGCGCCGCGAAGTGCACCCGGATCTGATGTGTCCGACCGGTTTCCAGATGGATATCGAGCAGACTGGCAGCGGGAAACGCCTCGATGGTGTCGTAGTGGGTGATGCTGTGCCTGCCGTGCTCGCTCACCGCGAACTTCCAGTCGTGTCCTCGGTGCCGGCCGATCGGTGCGTCGATGCTGCCACTCGACGGATCCGGATGGCCTTGCACCAGTGCGTGATACCGCTTGTCGACGCGCCGCTGCTTGAACGCCCGCTTGAGCAGCGTGTAGGCGCGTTCGGACAGCGCCACCACCATCACCCCCGAAGTCCCGACATCCAGCCGGTGCACGATGCCCTGTCGCTCGTGGATCCCCGAGGTCGTGATCCGGAAACCCGCCGCGGCCAGGCCACCGAGCACGGTGGGGCCGGTCCATCCCACCGAAGCGTGCGCGGCGACGCCCGCCGGCTTGTCGACCGCGACCACGTCGTCATCCGCGTACAGCACGGTCATGCCGACCACTTCTTCGATGCGGTTCTCTGGCGCTGCGGGCCGTTCCGGCAGCCGCACCGCAAGCCACGCACCTGCCGTCAGCCGGTCGGACTTGCCCACGCGGCTGCCGTCGACGTCGACGGCACCGTCCTCGGCCAGGTCGGCGGCCGCGGTGCGGGACAGGCCCAGAAGACGGGCGAGACCGGCGTCGACGCGCATTCCGGCGAGCCCGTCGGGCACCGGCATCGACCGCTCAGCCATCCGATGCGTCGTCCGACGTGCGTCTCTCGACCCGGCCCGATGCGTCGTCCGACGTGCGTCTCCCGACCCGGCCCGATGCGTCGTCCGACGTGCGTCTCCCGACCCGACCCGATGCGTCGGCCGACGTGCGTCTCCCGACGGTGTCAAAGTCGAAGCCGAACACCGACAGCGCGACCAGCAGCGCGGCACCGCCGACCACCGACGCATCGGCGACGTTGAACACCGGCCACCAGCCGACCGACAGGAAGTCGACGACGTGGCCCTGCAGCGGGCCGGGCCAGCGGAAGAACCGGTCGACAAGGTTGCCCAGCGCGCCGCCGAGGATCATGCCGAGCCCGATCGCCCACCACGGCGACACGAGCCGGCGCCCCATCCACATGATGCCGATCACGACCGCTGTTGCGATCAGCGTAAGAATCCACGTGTATCCCGTCGCCATGGAGAACGCGGCGCCGGAATTGCGAACCAGGGTCCACGTCACGGTGTCGCCCACGATCGACACCGGCTGACCCGGGGTCAACATGCGCACGGCGAGCACCTTGGTCACCACATCGGCGGCAAGGATGACCGCGGCAATCGCGACCAGCAGACGCACCCGGCGGCGCGGCACCGGCCCGGCGGCACCGTCCGCCGCGGCGGCCGGCTCCGTCGTCGACTCGTCGCTCACGACCCCATCATTCCAAAGGCCGGTAACCCGAAACGACGCAGTGATGCATGATTCGCCCATGAGCCGCGTCCTCGTCGTGACCACCGGCGGAACCATTGCTTCGGCCGCCGATGACAGCGGGGTGCTGCGGCCCGGGCGCACCGGCGCTGAGCTGGTGCGCGCCGCGGGTTTCCCCGACGTCGAGGCGATCGACGTGATGGCGAAGGACAGTTCGGAGCTGACGGTCGCCGACTGGGACACGATCGCCTCGGTGGTCGCCTCGGCCGTCGAGGACGGGGTGGACGGCGTCGTCATCACTCACGGCACCGACACGTTGGAGGAAACTGCGCTGTGGCTCGAGCTGACCTACGGCGGCTCCGCACCCGTGGTGTTGACCGGCGCCGCCCACAGCGCCGACGGGCCCGACGCCGACGGCCCGGCGAATCTGCGGGACGCGGTGGCATTGGCCGGCAGCGCCGGCGCCCGGGGGCTCGGTGTGCTGATTAGTTTTGGCGGTGCCGTGCTGGCGCCGCTGGGCACCCAGAAGGTCTCGGGAGGCTTCAACGGCCCGCACGTCGCCGACCGCAAGGACCGGCCGTTCCTCGGTGTGGTCTCCGCGGCGTCGGCGCCGCGGGTTGACGTGATCGCCTGCTATCTGGGCGCCGACGGTGTCGCGCTCGACGCGTGTGTCGCCGCCGGCGCGCGGGGCGTGGTCCTTGAGGCGATGGGCGCCGGAAACGTGAGCGACGCGATCGTCGGGGCGGTGCGCAGGTATTGCGCCGCCGGTGTGACGGTGGCCGTGTCGACGCGGGTCCCGTTCGGCACGGTCAGCGCCTCCTACGGACCGGGCGCAGCGTTGGCGTCCGCGGGTGCCCTGGCCGTGCCTCGACTGCGCGCGGCACAGGCCAGGGTGCTGCTGATGGCCGCGTTGGCGACGGGATCACCGGTCCGCGACGTCGTCGCCCGCTGGGGCTGACTCGCCGATCAAGTTGTTGACGTAGTCGGGCCAGTCCAGGCTGTCCACCGGGTTGGCCCGCGCGACGTCCGCGTCGTCGTCTTCCAGGGTGCGCGCCGGCCCCGGGCCGCTGGCCCGGGTCTCGAACCGCACGGTCATCACGCCGTGGCCGGCACCCTGCACCCAGCCGTGGCCCCACCGCGCGTGGTGGACGTCGTCGCCGATGCGCCACCCGCTCATGTTCGATGTGGGTGCTGCGGCCGAGGCCCCCTCCGTCGGCTGATCCCAGGTGTCCAGGTCGGGGAATAGTGGTTCCTGGCGGACCTCCGTCAACGCCGAAAAGCCCACTCCGACGAGGCGGATCGGGCCGATGTCCAGCGGATCGAGAAGAAGCCGACGGGCTGCGGCGATCAGGGTGCTGGCGTCTGCCGTGGCGTAGGGAAGCGTCAGCGACCGGATCAACGTACTCATGTCGGAGCGCTTGAGCTTCACCGTCACCGTGCGCGCCCCGCGGCCGTCCCTCATCAACCGCTGATGGGCGTGTTCGCCGATCGGTCCCGCCGCCTGCTGCAGTTGCTCCAGCGTCGTCAAGTCCGCCGGGAACGTCGATTCGGCGCTGATCTGCTTGGCCTCTGCGCGCTCGGCCACCGGCCGGTCGTCGATGCCTTGCGCGAGCCGGTGCAGCGCGGGGCCGACTGTCGCGCCGAGGATGTCGGCGGCCTCCGCGTCGGTCAGCTCGGCGAGCTGACCGATGGTCTGGATTCCGATCCGGTGCAGCTTGTCCTCGGCGACCGGCCCGATGCCCCAGAGCCGGCGAACGGGTAGCCCGGCCAGCAGGGGCCGTTCCTCGTCGGGTCGGATGACGCGGATGCCGTCCGGCTTGGCCAGCCCGGAACCGATCTTTGCGAGCTGCTTGCCGGAGCCCGCGCCGACCGAGGCGACCAGGCCGGTGTCGGTGCGCACCCGGGCCCTCAGCTCCGCGCAGAACCGCTCGACGTCGACGAGCGGCGCGCCGGCGAGCTCGGCGGGTTCGCCGAACGCCTCGTCGTGGGAAAGCTGCTCGAGGACCGGCATCATCGCACGGACCGTGTCGAAGACACGGCGGCTGGCCACTCCGTAGACGACGCCGCGGGGCGGAAGCACGACGGCGTGGATGCCGACCAATCGACGGGCCTGGTGCATCGGCATCGCGGAGTGGGCGCCGTATACCCGCGCCTCGTAGCTGGCACCGGCGACGACACCTCGCCCGCCGAGACCCCCTACTAGGACCGGCCGCCCGCGAAGGGTGGGCCGGGTCATCTGCTCGACGGATGCGAAGAACGCGTCCATATCGATGTGCAGGACCCAGCGGGACGTCACGCCCTGATGCTATGGGCCGCCGAACCGGCAACATGCGGCTCGTACCGGACGTCGGGCAAACCAGAGCGGGTAGCTGGACAGGAAGGTAACGTGCTCTGGGTGATCGAGTCTTCCCTCTCGGCTCTGGTACGCGAGCGCGCCAGTTTGCAGCCCTACGACACCGCGTTAACCTACATCGATTACGAGCAGGACTGGGACGGGGTCGCCCAAAGCCTGACGTGGTCGCAGCTGTACCGGCGCGCCCGAAATCTTGCCAACCACCTGCGACTTCACGGTTCGGCCGAGGACCGCGCCGTGATATTGGCGCCGCAGGGTCTGGAATACATCGTCGGGTTTTTCGGTGCGTTGGAAGCCGGACTGGTCGCGGTTCCCGTTTCCGTTCCGATGGGCGGCGCGACCGATGCACGTGTCAGTTCGGTGCTCAGTGACGCGTCGCCCGCCGTGGTTCTGACGACGTCGGCCGTCGTGGGCAATCTCGCCGACTATGTCAAGCCACAGTCCGGCAAATCGGCGCCTGAGGTCGTCGAGGTGGACAGGCTCGATCTGGACACTGCGCAGAGATCCCCGGTCAACGGGCAGCGCAGACGCCTCGGCGGCGATGCCGGCTCGAGCATCGTCTACCTGCAGTACACCTCCGGC
>JAFAWC010000693.1 GCA_019242135.1 Mycobacteriaceae bacterium
TGCGCTGCATGGTCAATCGGTAGGACACCAGGAAGATCTTCGGGACGTCCTTGGTTGCGGCGCTCGTGTAGGTGACGTTGGCGTACACCATGGCGGTAGCGGTGGGACCATTCAACGATTCGACAGCCGCCCCGACGACCTGGGCGCTCCGGTGGATTTGGTTCTGTTTGTTGGTCGCCGCAAGTGCATCGACCTGCTTGGCGTACGAGTCCTTGAGGTCTCCACCAAGGTATTTCGCGGATCGGGCCGGAAGTTGATCCATGTCCTCGGGCGTGTAGGTGAACAGCGTCGTGATCGCCGCCGTCGCGGTCCGCGCGATGTCCATCTTGGTGTTGGCCACCGCCCGGTCCGCGAGATACGGCTGCAGCATCGCACCACCGAACGCGGCCGCGGCTACGAACAGCACCGCTGCCACCGCAACGGCAATCGCCATCGGCCGCCCGACCTGCTTTCGGCCAGCGCGCCTGGGCGCTGGTCCTTCTTGCGCCGCGTCGGCCGCTTCCTCAGTTTCTTCGGCGGGAAATTCTGCAACGTCCGCAGAGTCC
Organism: Mycobacteriaceae bacterium; assembly: GCA_019242135.1. Taxonomy (GTDB): domain Bacteria; phylum Actinomycetota; class Actinomycetes; order Mycobacteriales; family Mycobacteriaceae; genus Mycobacterium. The sequence continues at coordinate 546 of JAFAWC010000693.1, forward strand.
CCAAGTCCCTCGGATGCCTCCGGACCGGTGCCCGACGACTCTGGACTGTCCTCCGACTCCGCCACCTCTTTCGAGGTGTCTGCAGCTGCCTCCGCGAGATCAGCTTTCGCCCGGCGCCGAAACCACCCGCGGCGCTTACTCTTTAACGCAGGTTCTGCAGCTGCATCCCCCGGGCGAGGCTCGTCCGAGCGACCATCGTCCGCGGCTTCGTCTCCCGCGGCGGCCCCAGCAGTCGGGGATTCGACGGTGACAGCAGCCTTGGTGTCGGCCACCTCCGTGGCAGCCGTAGTCACGGTTTCAGCCGTGACCGGTGCAGCCTCGCCATCGCCCGGCTCGGTCGCGGCCGCCTCGACGGTCTCGCCATCGACCGCATCGCGCGCCACCGGGCGTGGCCTGAAGTACCGGTGCCGTCCGCCGCGCTTTCCGACCGGGACGCCACGACGAGCGGCCACCGGTTCGTCGACGCCGGTCGAGGTGGTAGCACCCGCCGTATCAGCGTTTCCCGCCGCGTTCCCAACGGCTCCCGCGGACCCAGCGTCCGACGCGCCGTTCCCGGTACCCGTCAGATCACTTGTGTCAGTTGGCTGATCTTCCACTGCTGCCCTTCCTTGACGGCTGTCACCACCCACCGGTTGCCGCTCTCGACCTGTTTCTTCGGGTTACCGACCGTGGTAGAGATCTTCGTCGCCACGAGCACACTGACACTGCCGTCGTCGTGCCATTTCTCGATGCCCGCGTCGACCACGGTCCCCTTGGTGGGTTCCGCCCGCGCAACCTGAATCAGAATCTGGTTCTGTTTGTCCTTGAACTCCTTGGCGAAATCGCCTGTGGCGTGTGAAAGGATGCCGTCCGCGTAATCGTTGGCGTGAAACGGGTCCAAACTTGTGTATTGCGTCATGAATTGGCCGACGGAGCCCAGCACGTCAGCGTTCCGCACTTCGGCACGGTGGTCTGACTCATGCGACCACAACATGAGACTGCTCACCACGATCGCGGCGGTGATGAGCAGAGACGCCACGATGCTCAGGCCGGGTAGTCCCCGGGCATGGCGAAAAGCGTTGCGCCAACGGTGTTTGGCAACCGGAGCGACGAAGACGAACTCATCGTCGCTGCCGGGTTCGATTCGCCGCCGTGGACTCATTGGCCGCCCTTGCTCAGCAACGGCGCCGGCAGCACGGTGAGCTCGGAGACCCGCCACTTGCCGTCGGGTGACTTGACGAACGTGACGCGCGCGGTTGCGGTGATGAATTTGACTTCCTGTTGCTGGGCCTGCCGCTGGCCCTGCAGGAAGATAAGCATCGTGGCCTTGCCCGTGTCCGCCGAGAGCACCGAGCTGGTGACTGCCCAATACTCATTGCTCGCGGCCGCGTTCTTCTGCACTGCAAGCTGTTGCTGCGCCAGCTGTGGGCGGTAGTCGTCGGTCACCAGACCTTGGGCCCGGGCGAAGTCGTCTTTGATGGTGCCGGCGTTGTACGTCAGCATCTGCTCGACGATCCGCGGGCCTTGATCGGCGATTTGCGCGCGGGCCGCGTCCACGGCTTGTTCGTGCCGGTACACCGTCAGGTAGGTCAGGCCGGCCCCTGCCGCGGCGATCACTGCCCCCGCCGCCAGGACCGCTGCAGCCACTCGTCGCAGCCACGGCCGCCGCTCCGGGACCCGCCGCACCTCCGTGCGCAGCAGCAGGTCGGCGAACGTGCGGTGGCGCGAATCCCACAACGGCCACATCCAACCGACGAACAGCGCCGCGGTGTCGAGCAGGTGCGCGAGGTCGCGCGCCATCAGCCGTCCCAAACCGGCGGGTTGACCGTTGCGACGCACGACGGCGATGCCGAACAGCGCCCGGCCCAAGCTCCATCCGGACAGTGCCGGCGCCAGCCATCGGTTCAGCAGAATCAGGACGAAAACCAGGCCGCCGACGGCCATCGACAGCCACGACAACCAGCTGTAGAGCGACGCGGTAAACCAGACGAGCGCCACACTCGCGAACACGCCGACGCCGAACACCACGTCGATGGCTAAGGCACCCGCCCGTGACGGCCAGGACGCGACAGCAACAGTCTCGACCTCTTCGTCGGTCGTCGACTCCGCGTCCGGCTTGTCTAATACTGCTGTCAAGTCATCACCGGGTCGAGCTTGGCGATCTTGAACCGCCCGTCCTCTTGAGCCATCTTGGCGCGCAGCCGCAGCCCGATTTCCTGGTTCTGTGTGTCGGGGTTCGACGGCGCGCGGAACCGGAAAGCCACCAGCACGTCGACCGAGCCGTCGTCATTGTTCCGTTCCACCGCGGCGCGCATGTCGGTGACGTCAACTCGGATGTTCGCGGCCTGGTACGCCTCGACCATCATCGGGGCCATCATCTTGGCGTACGCGCCGAAGTCCCCGGTCGAACAGTCGATGATCTTCTGCACGCTGGCCGCCATTGCCGCGGGGTCCGGCGCGTTCGTCGCCGATACGCATTCCTTGGCGGCGGCCACCGCCTGCTCGTCCGCCCGCGCCGCCGCCACGTTCTCGTTGTGGAAACGCAGCGCCAGATATCCCCCGGCTCCGATGCCACCGGCGAGCAGCAGCAGCAGCACAAAGATGGCCACGAACCAGCCACGGCTCAGCCGGGACGGTCGCCCCGCAGATTCGGTGCCGTCCTCAGATGCCGCCTCATCGTCAGACATAGCCTCGTCAGACACAGCCCCGTCGTCAGACGCCGCCGCATCGTCAGACGTAACCTCGGGAGCCGAATCGGCCGGTTTCTCGGTGACGAGCTCGGACTCGTCGGTCGAGTCACCCGCGTCGGTCGGGTTCAGCCGGCTGGTGCCAGCATCTCCTTCCATCCGTCGTCTCCTGTAGTGGTCGAATCCTTGATGCTGTAGCGCGACCCGTCGGGGGCTACCACCTCACCGCTTTGCGGGTTGTAGAT
>JAFAWC010000123.1 GCA_019242135.1 Mycobacteriaceae bacterium
GCACACTCAAGCCCCGACGAACGACCCTTCCCCGACGACCCTCCTCCGCGGACGTCACGCTCGGCGCACCCGCGGACGCGGCTGGCATCTCGGGCAGTAAAACGACGACCGGTTCATGAACTTCTCGCGGCGGATCACCGCTCCGCAGCGCCGGCACGGCTGCCCATCCCGGCCGTAGGCGTCGAGGGACCGGTCGAAGTAGCCGGACTCGCCGTTGACGTTGACATACAACGAGTCAAATGATGTGCCGCCCTGCCCGAGCGCGTCGGTCATCACCCACGCGGCGCAGTCGAGTACCAGGCGCAGCTGTCGCCGCGGCATCGACGACGAGATGCGAGCGCCGTTGACCCGCGCCCGCCACAGCGCCTCGTCGGCGTAGATGTTGCCGATTCCGGAAACCACCGTCTGATCGAGAAGCTGGCGTTTGATTTCGGAGTGCTTACGGCGCAACACCGAAACGACGGCCTCGGCGTCAAAGAGTGGATCGAGCGGATCGCGGGCCAGGTGTGCGACCGGAACGGGGACGACAGTGCCGTCGACCTCTACCAGTTCGGCGAGCATCCAGCCGCCGAACGTGCGCTGGTCGACAAAGCTCAGCGCCGTTCCGTCGTCCAGGAGCGCAGCGACACGCACGTGATCGGAGCGCGGCACGTCTCCAAGCAGCATCTGACCGCTCATACCGAGGTGGACCACCAGCGCGGTGCCGTCAGACAGCCTGAGCCACAAGTACTTTCCGCGTCTGCCCGTGTCGGTGATCCGGGTTCCGATCAGCCTCGCGGTCAGATCGGCCGCGCCCGCCTCGTGTCTGCGCACGGCCCGGGGATGGTGAACGCGCACCGCGGTGATCGTTCGGTTCGTGACGTGGGCGGCCAGTCCGCGCCGGACGGTCTCGACTTCGGGCAGCTCAGGCACTGTCGAGGGCGTTCCACGCCGCGGCCGCGGCCTTCTGCTCGGCTTCTTTTTTCGACCGCCCGATTCCCGAGCCGTACTCGGTGTCCATCACGATCACCGTCGCGGTGAACTCCTTGTCGTGGTCGGGACCGGTCGACGTGACCACGTACGACGGCACGCCCAGTCCGCGCGCCGCGGTCAACTCTTGCAGGCTTGTCTTCCAGTCCAATCCGGCGCCGAGCGTCGGAGCGGTGTCGAGCAGCGGGCCGAACAGTCGCAGGATCACCTCGCGCGCGGTGTCGATGCCGCGGTGCAGGTACACCGCGCCCAGCAGCGACTCCATCGTGTCGGCGAGGATGCTCGACTTGTCGGCCCCGCCGGTGTTCTCCTCGCCCCGGCCCAGCAGCAGGTATTCCCCCAGCCCGCCGTCAGTGAGTCCGCGGGCCACGTCGGCCAGGGCCTGGGTGTTGACGATGCTGGCCCGCAGCTTGGCCAGATCGCCTTCGGATCGGTCGGGGTGGCGGTTGAACAGCTCGTCGGTGATGGTCAGCCCGAGCACCGCGTCGCCGAGGAATTCCAGGCGCTCGTTGGTGGGAAGTCCTCCGTGCTCGTAGGCATAGCTGCGATGGGTCAGCGCCAGCGTGAGCAGCTCGTCGGGCAGCTCAACACCCAGCGCCGCCGTCAGCGCATCGTGCGATCCGCTCACGGACGCCCCGGCGGGTGGTCCCGACCGAGATCCCGGCCTCCGGCATTGAACATCCCGGACAGTTTGGCCCACCGCGGATCGATCCGCTCGTGATGGTGGCCGGGTTCGGCCTCGGCGAGCGGCACCCCGCATTCGGCGCACAACCCGGGGCAGTCCTCTCGGCACGCCGGTGAGAGCGGCAGTTCCAGCACGATGGCGTTGATCAGCGGCTGCTCGAGGTCGATCCTGCCGTCGACGATGTGGCCGATCTCGTCCTGCTCGGTGGTCGCCTCGGTGGTGCTGTCCGGGTACGCGAACAGTTCCGTTACGTAAACGCGGATCTGGCCGTCCATCGAAGCCAGGCACCGGGCGCACTCTCCTGACGTTGGCGCCGTCACCGTGCCAGTTACCAGCACCCCCTCCGACACCGACTCGAAGCGCAGGTCCAGGTCCACCGGCGCACCCTTGTCGATCGCGATCAGGTCCACCCCGATCCGCGACGGACTCGCCACCCTCGCGCGCACGGGCTGCATCGATCCGGGACGCCGGGGAAGCCGGGAAATGTCAAACGTGAGCGGCGACCCTGGGTTGTGGGGGATTGCCGCGCTCGACTGCGTGGCCACGAGAGCCATGGTAGGCGGGCACACGGAAGACGCGGGCACACAGAAGCCGCGGGCACACAGAAGACACAGTCACCACTCACAGCCGGCACATAGCACCGAAACAGGGCAACCTCACCTCCG
>JAFAWC010000346.1 GCA_019242135.1 Mycobacteriaceae bacterium
GCGAAGGACGCGACGACGTCGCCGGAGGCCATGCCCTCGAGCCAGCGAGCCTTCTGCTCGTCGGTGCCGAAGCCGACCAGAACCTGGCCGGCGATGCCATTGTTAGTGCCGAACATCGAACGCAGCGCGAGAGAGGTATAGCCGAGCTCGATCGCCATCTCGACGTCTTGCACCACATTCAGGCCCAGCCCGCCCCACTCCTGCGGGATCGCGTACCCGAACAGACCCATCTTCTTCGCGTGGTCACGGATGTCGTCCGGAACCGCGTTGTCGTCCATGATCTCCTGCTCGCGCGGAACAACAGCGGTGCGCACGAAGTGACGGGTCTGCGCCAGGATGTCGCCGAAATCCTGATCGCTCACGACGGCGTCTGCGGTCATGAATCAGTGCTCCTCCCCCGGGGGCCGACCGGCTCGCGAAATCATATATGAAATATGATGTGCGCCGATGCGAGGGTTATCCGTAACGACCGGAAGGGCGACAGGTGTCGATGTTGGGCGGACAGACTGCTGTCATCACGGGCGGCGCCCAGGGTCTGGGGTTCGCGATCGCCGAGCGCTTCGTCGCCGAGGGTGCCCGTGTTGTGATCGGCGACCTGGATCTCGATGCGACCGAGGCGGCGGCAGCACGGCTCGGCGGCCACGACGCTGCAGTGGCGGTGCGGTGCGACGTCACCCGGGCGGCCGATGTCGAGACTCTCGTGTCGACGGCGGTGGAGAGGTTCGGGGACCTGGACATCATGGTCAACAACGCGGGCATCACCCGTGACGCGACGATGCGCAAGATGACTGAGGAGCAGTTCGACCAGGTCGTCGCGGTGCATCTGAAGGGCACGTGGAACGGGATGCGCGGCGCGGCGGCAATCATGCGTGAAAACAAGCGCGGTTCGATCGTCAACATGTCGTCGTTGTCCGGCAAGGTCGGCCTGGCGGGTCAGACGAACTACTCGGCGGCCAAGGCCGGAATCATCGGCATGACGAAGGCCGCGGCGAAGGAGCTCGCTCATTTGGGCGTGCGGGTGAACGCCATCGCACCCGGGCTGATTCGGTCGGCAATGACTGAGGCCATGCCCCAACGCATCTGGGATCAAAAAGTCGCGGAGGTGCCGATGGGCCGCGCTGGCGAACCGGCGGAAGTCGCCAAGGTGGCGCTGTTCTTGGCCAGTGACTTGTCGTCGTACATGACCGGCACGGTCATGGAGGTCACCGGCGGACGCTTCATGTGAGGAACGAAACAACTTATGCGCACGCGAGGAGCGAAACAGCTAATGCGCGAAGTCGTTATCTGTGAGCCGGTTCGGACCCCGATCGGCCGCTACGGCGGGATGTTCAAATCGCTTACCGCGGTCGATCTCGGTGTCGCCGCTCTGCGCGGACTGCTGGACCGGACGTCGCTCTCGCCTGATGCGGTGGAGGACGTCATCCTCGGGCACTGCTATCCCACCAGCGAGGCACCGGCAATCGGGCGGGTGGTTGCGCTCGACTCCGGTCTGCCGGTGAGCGTTCCGGGTATGCAGGTCGATCGGCGGTGCGGGTCGGGACTGCAGGCGGTGATTCAGGCTGGGCTGCAAGTCGCCGCCGGTGACAACGACGTCGTCGTCGCAGGCGGCGCCGAGAGCATGAGCAACGTCGCTTTTTACTCGACAGACATGCGATGGGGAGCCTCCCGCACCGGTGTCGCGATGCATGACGGCCTCGCCCGGGGCAGGAGCACCGCAGGTGGCCGGCACTTTCCGGTGCCCGGCGGAATGCTCGAGACGGCCGAGAATCTACGCCGCCAGTACCGCATCTCGCGCGAGGAACAGGACGAGCTGGCGGTGTCATCTCATCAGCGCGCGGTGGCTGCGCAGAAGGACGGGCTATTCGCCGAGGAGATCATTCCGGTTGCCGTGCGGTCCCGCCACGGCGAAGAACTGATCGACACAGACGAACATCCTCGCGCCGACACGACGGTGGAGTCGCTGAGCAGGCTCAAACCCGTTCTGCTCGAACAAGACACGCAGGCGACGGTAACCGCGGGTAACAGCAGTGGACAGAACGACGCCGCGTCGATGTGTGTGGTGACAACGCCGCAGAAGGCGGCCGAGTTAGGGCTTGATCCGCTGGTGCGGTTGGTTTCCTGGGCTGTGGCCGGTGTGGCGCCGAACGTGATGGGAATCGGTCCGGTACCCGCTACCGAGGCAGCGCTCGCGAAGTCTGGTCTACGCCTGGCCGATATCGACCTCATCGAGCTCAATGAGGCATTCGCCGCGCAGGCGCTTGCCGTGATGCGTGAATGGAAATTCACCGATGCCGATCGCGACCGCACCAATGTGCACGGCTCGGGAATCTCACTTGGCCATCCGGTCGGCGCAACGGGTGGCAGGATGCTGGCCACGTTGGCCCGTGAGCTGCGCAGACGTGGTGCCCGCTACGGCCTGGAGACCATGTGTATCGGTGGGGGCCAGGGTCTCGCTGCTGTTTTTGAACGGTGTGAGAGAACATCATGAGCCTGCCCCTGCAGGGCATCGTCGTGGTCGAGGTGTCCAGCTTTGTGGCGGCGCCGTTGTGTGGGGTGACGCTCGCGCAGCTCGGAGCCGAGGTGATTCGTGTCGACCCGATCGGTGGTGCATCCGACTACCGCCGCTGGCCGCTGGCGCGCAGCGGCACGTCCATTTACTGGACTGGGCTGAACAAGGGAAAGCGTTCTGCTGCGATCGATTTGCGCGCTCCCAAGGGCCAGGAACTCGTGCAGCGGCTGATTGTCGAGGGTGACGGCATTGTGGTGACTAACGCCGCGGGGTTGGCCTGGCTGTCGCATGACCGGTTGGCCGCGATGCGGTCGGATGTCATCCACGTCCAATTGCTCGGACGCGCAGACGGATCCACGGGGGTGGACTACACGGTCAATGCCGCCGCGGGGTTTCCCTTCGTCACCGGCCCGGCCGATCACGCGGGTCCGATCAACCACGTGTTACCGGCCTGGGATGTGTGCTGCGGCTTGTATGCCGCGCTGGCCGTGACCGCCGCCGTGCGCCGCCGTGATCTCGGCGGCGGGGGCGCTAGCGTGAGTCTTGCGCTGGAAGACGTCGCATTGGCTACCGCGGGCACCCTCGGTCTGCTGACCGAGCCTCAGGTTAACGGCACCCAGCGGCCTCGGCTGGGCAATGCCATCTACGGCCAGTACGGCCAGGACTTCACCAGCCGCGACGGTGTTTCGTTCATGGTTGTTGCCCTGACCGGCCGGCATTTTCGCGACCTGGTGGGGGTGACGGGCACCGCAACGGCGGTATCGGCCGTGGCTGACGCGCTGAAGGCGGACTTCGGTTCGGAGGGGGACCGCTACCGCTACCGCGACGTCCTGTCCGGCTTGTTTGCGACGTGGTTCGCCGAGCACTCGGCGACCGAGATCAACGACGCGCTGTCGGCTACGACGGTGCTGTTCGAGCAGTACCGGACGTTCGCAGAGGTCGCCGGTGGCGACCGGGTGATGCGCAATCCGTTGTTCACAGCCATCGATCAGCCCGCTGTCGGAGAATACTTCGCACCCGGACTACCGGCCTCGTTCGATGGACGCCACCCCGCTGCCGCGCCCGCCCCGGCCCTGGGGGAAGACACCGCCGGCCTGCTGTCCAACCGGCTGGGACTGAGTTCGGCGCAGATCGCCGAGTTGCGGGACGCAGGGACGATCGCATGCGGAGAGCATCAACCGGAGGAGAACGACGCATGACCAGGCTCGCCCAGACCCTCGGGCTCACCGAGTTTCAGACCGAGATCATCACCACCGTCCGCGAATTCGTTGAAAAGGAAGTGATTCCCGCCGCACCGCAGCTCGAGCGCTCCGACACCTATCCGCACGACATTGTCGATCAGATGAAAAAGATGGGCTTGTTCGGACTCATGATTCCCGAAGAGTACGGCGGGCTGGGCCAGTCCCTGCTGACATATGCGTTGTGCGTTGAGGAAATGGCCCGCGGCTGGATGAGCCTGTCCGGTGTCATCAATACCCACTTCATCGTCGCCTACATGCTGCGCCAGCACGGTACCGACGCGCAGAAGGAGCGCCATCTGCCGCGCATGGCGACCGGCGAGTCCCGCGGCGCGTTCTCGATGTCGGAGCCCGAGCTGGGATCCGACGTCGCTGCGATTCGCACCCGCGCCCGGCGCAACGCCGACGGCGACTACACCATCGATGGCCAGAAGATGTGGTTGACCAACGGTGGGAGCTCGACGCTTGTCGCCGTGTTGGTGAGAACCGACGAGGGCGCGGACAAGCCGCACCGCAACCTGACCGCGTTTCTCATCGAGAAGCCGGTCGGATTCGGCGAGGTCGCGCCGGGCCTGGTGATCCCGGGCAAGATCGACAAGCTGGGCTACAAGGGAATCGACACAACCGAGCTGATCTTCGACGGCTATGCGGCAAGTGCGGATGACATCCTCGGCGGCACCCCCGGCCGCGGGTTCTTCCAAATGATGGACGGCATCGAGGTCGGCCGTGTCAATGTGTCGGCTCGCGCCTGCGGGGTGGGTATCCGCGCCTTCGAACTGGCCGTCCGCTACGCCCAGCAGCGCACCACCTTCGGTAAGCCGATCGCCGAGCACCAGGCCATCGCTTTCCAATTGGCGGAGATGGCGACGAAAGTCGAAGCAGCGCATTTGATGATGGTGAATGCGGCCCGATTGAAGGATTCGGGAGAACGCAACGATCTGGCCGCCGGGATGGCCAAGTATCTGACAAGCGAATACTGCTCGGAGGTCACTCAGCAGAGCTTCCGTATCCACGGCGGGTACGGCTACTCCAAGGAGTACGAGATCGAGCGCCTGATGCGTGATGCCCCGTTCCTGCTCATCGGAGAGGGGACCAGCGAGATCCAAAAGCAGATCATCAGCAAGCGGCTGCTCGCCGAGTATCACCTATGACCGTTCCGAATTTCACTGCCCGACCGCAGCTTTCCGACGACGTGGCGCGTTATGTGCGACGCCGGATCTTCGAGGGCAGCTATGGTGCGGGTGCCTACGTTCGTCTCGAACAGTTGGCGGCTGAACTCGGTGTCAGTGTGACGCCGGTACGTGAGGCGCTGCTGGGTCTGCGCGCCGAGGGATTGCTTGTCCAACACCCGCACCGCGGTTTCATGGTGTTGCCGGTGACGGGCCGCGACATCGCAGATGTCGCTAACGTCCAGGCCCACATCGGCGGCGAGCTGGCTGCGCGGGCGGCGAGCAACATCACCGACGAGCAGCTCGCCCAACTCAAGGACATTCAGGCGCAGCTTGAGGACGCATACGATCGGCACGACCATGAGCATTCGGTACGGCTCAACCACGACTTCCACCGTGCCGTCAACCTCGCGGCGGACTCGCCGAAATTGTCGCAACTGATGGGTCAGATCACGCGTTATGCGCCCGAAGCAGTGTTTCCCACGGTGGCGGGGTGGCCGGCCCGGTCGGTGAAGGATCACCGCCGCCTGATCGCCGCGCTCGAACGCCGCGACGAAAATTGTGCGCGGGTCGCGATGGCCGAGCATTTCGTTGTGGGCGTCGCGCCGCTGGTCGAGCACCTCGTCGAGCAGGGCGTGGTCGATCACGATGAGTCGTCGGGGTCTCGCGAGCCCCGCCGCTGATCGAACCGGCGCGACATCTTGAACAACCCAATTGCAAGCCATTACTGTAAGCACGACGGTAGCGGCGCACCGTCCCGCGCCGGGACAGGGGTTTGCTCATGAGTTCGCG
>JAFAWC010000617.1 GCA_019242135.1 Mycobacteriaceae bacterium
GTTGACCTCAGAAGATGGTCTTCGAGTAGAAGAAGTCGTTCCAGTCGGCCACCCAGCCGCCGGCCCGGCATGTCATCGGAAGACCGTCGGGGGACTGAGCCGCAGTGTTGCTGCCGTCACATGGTCCACCCAAGGGCCGCACGCCGACAAGAGGCTTGGTGGGGACCCATTGGTTCCTGCTCGAGCACATGAACGTGTTGCCGGCCCCGTCCAAGCCGAAGTCATATCGGGTTGCCCCGACACAGGACGCGCCGAGCGCCGCATCACGAGGTACACCCGGGACGCAGTCCGCGCCGTCGCACGTCGCTGCCGGTAAACCGGCGGCGTGACCGGCCCCGAGCAGGGGTGCGGCAACGAGCCCGCCCGCCAGCGCAAGCACCGCCATCAACCTCATATCCGCCCCTTCCGCTTGACCGGTTGCGTTGATCTTGCCTCATTCGGTGTTGGCGTAGGTAGCTCTTGGCCCACGACTACCGCGCCGGCGGCGCGAAGAACTCCAGCGCGATGCCGTCGGGGTCGCGAAAGCTCAGCCCTGATCCGTAACCTGCGTCGACGATGCCGCCGTGCCTGATCCCGAGCGCGTTCAGCCGGTCCATCCATTTCTCCAGCTCGGCTCGATCCGCACACCCGAAGCCGACATGGTCCAGACCCACGCGAAACTCGGTGAACCGCTCGTCGGGTACGCCGCGCTCGTGCTGATGAATGCCGAGCAGCGTGCCGCCGTCGAGCAACCACACCAGGTGCCGGAACCCGGCGTCGGTGTGCTCGTCGAGCACCGGCTCCGCGCCGAGCAACCGCTGATACCACGGCCCGCTGATCGCGACGTCACGGACCGTGAGCGCAACGTGGGTGAGGCCGGGGAAGCTGGGCATGACGGCTCCTTTTACTAGATCAGGCAGTACACCACGGTGTGAGACGCTGCCGAGGTGTTTGTACCGAGTTGCCTTTGCCGGCGCGGAATGCCGCGGCGATCGACGTCGGTCGCCCTGTTGGGCGGATGGCTCGCCGATCTGCTGTTCGCCGACCCGCGGCACTGTCACCCGGTCGCCGAGTTCGGCGCCGCCGCCGACGCCCTCGAACGCGCGACCTACCGCGACGCTCGATGGGCCGGCGTCGCACACGTAGGTGTATTGCTAAGCGCGACCGCACTGCTCGGCGCGGTACTCGAGCGCGGGACCGGACGGTTCCGGCCGCTGGTGCTGGCGGCGGCGACCTGGACCGTGCTCGGTGGCACAACCCTGCTGCGCACGGTCTCGGATCTGGCGAAGAAGATGACGGGAAACGACCTCGACGCGGCACGGTGCCTGCTGCCGTCGCTGTGTGGTCGTGACGCCGATTCACTCGATGAGCAGGGGCTGACCCGGGCCGCGCTGGAGTCGTTGGCCGAGAACACATCCGATGCCCAGATCGCCCCGCTGTTCTGGTCGGCGGTCGGTGGCTTGCCCGCCGCTCTGCTCTACCGTGCCGTCAACACACTCGACGCGATGATCGGCTACCGCTCGCCCCGGTATGCCCGGTTCGGTTGGGCGGCAGCGCGGTTGGACGATGGGATGAATTACGTGCCGGCCCGGCTCACGGCTGTGCTCGTCGTCCTGTGCGCTCCGGTCGTGGCAGGATCGCCGACGGGCGCCTTGCGTGCGTGGCGTCGCGACGCCGCCCGCCATCCCAGTCCCAACGCGGGGGTGGTGGAGGCCGCCTTCGCGGGCGCGCTCGGTGTTCGCCTGGGTGGCCCCACCCGTTATCCGCACGGACTCGAGATTCGCCCGGACCTGGGCGACGGGGCTGCGCCGACGATCGGCGATCTGCGCCGCGCCGTTCGGCTCTCGCGGGTGGTGCAGACGGTCGCCGCGGCTGCCGCTGTGGTCTGCTCGCCCCTCAGCGTCTGCGACCGTAGCGGTCGGCGAGCTTCTCCTCGGCCGTGACCGGTGCCGTGCGCTTCTGTGCGGCGTCGTGGCGGCGATGCTTGATCTCCGCATAGGCGAAGTAGCCCAACCCGATTGGCGCGAGGATCCCGAACGCGATCCACTGGATTCCGTACGACAGGAACGGACCGGCGTCCAGATGCGGCAGCGGCAGCACCCCGAGGCCGCCCGGCTGGTTCTCCACCAGTTGCAGGTACGGGTCCGCCAGGCGGCTGCCGGTCAGCTCGCCGACCTGTTCGGTGTTGATCGAATACACTTGGGCCGTGGCCGATCCGGTGATCGGCGCCTTGTCCGAGCGATTCTCCGAATCGCGCAGCCGCGCGGTGATCGTGACCGGAGCCGACGGCGGTGACGGCAGCGCCGGCACCGCCGACCCCTCCGGGGGTCGCACATATCCGCGGTCTACCAGGATCATCGGTCCGCCGTCCACGACGAAGGGCGTCAGCACCTCGAACGCGGGCTGCCCGTCGACCTCGCGCAACCGGGCCAACACCGTGGCACCGACATAACGGCCGCTGGCCGTCACCCTTCGCCACTGCGCCGAATCACCCTGGGCAAGCAGCGAGGTAACCGGAACCGCATCGGCGTTCAGTGACGCGGCGATCTGATCGTTTTCCCGCGATGTCCGACTGTTTTTGCCGAGCTGCCACGGTGCGAGCACCGTGAAACACAAATAAGCGAACGCCGCCACCACGAGTGCCAGCGCGATCCACCCCGGCCGAACCAGAAACGCCCAGCGTCTCATCAGCTGGCCAACCCCCGCGCGGCCAGCTGTTCATCGACCCAGTCGTGCAGCCCCGGCAGCGACGCTTCGATCACGAGATAGGTCTCCTCGAAATCGGTGTGGGCGCCGTAGTAGGGGTCTTCGACGTCGAGGACGTGCGCGCCCGACCGCGGGTCGAAGGAGCGCAGCAGTCGGATCCGTTCGCTCGGCACGCCCAGGTGCGCGAGCATCCGCGCGTGGTTGCGACCCAGTGCGACAAGCAGGTCCGCCCGCAGATGGTCGGTGTTCAGCTGAGCCGCGCGGTGAGCTGTCGGGTAGCCGTGCGCGCGCAGTACCCGCCCGGCGCGTTCGTCGGCCTCGCATCCGGCGTGCCAGTCTCCGGTGCCCGCGCTGGTCACCCGAACCCGCGAGTCAAGGCCGCGCTCGCGGATCTGATGGGCGAACATCTTCTCGGCCATCGGTGACCGGCAGATGTTTCCGGTGCACACGAACGTCACATGCAGCGGATCAGACACCGAGCACCTCGCGCAACGCGGCCACGGTCGCAACCTGCAGCGCAGGACGCGCAACGGTGGGGTCGTCGAAATCACGTCCGCCGTAGCCCCACTCGACCACCACGGTGTCGATGCCGTGGTGCGATGCCCCGTGTACGTCGTGTCGGCGATCGCCGACCATGAGCACGTGCTCGGGCACCGGATGCAACTGCGACAGGGCGTGCGCGATGACGTCGGCTTTGGTGGCGCGGACGCCGTCGGGACTCGCACCGGCGATGACTTCGAAATGCTCGTCGAGGCCGAAGTGCGCCAGGATCTTTTTGGCGGTGGGCTCGTTTTTCGAGGTGGCAACTGCGAGCCGCACGCCTGCCGCGCGAAGGTCGGCCAGCAGTTCGGGGATCTCGTCGAACACCTCGTTCAGTTCCCAGCCGCGGCTGGTGTAGTCGGCGCGGTATGCCGCGATCGCGGCGTCGGTTCTTTCGCCCAGGCCAAGACCCCGCAGCGTCTGATGCATAGGCGGGCCGACCACCATTCCCGCCAGGTCGGGGTTGTCGGGCAAGGGCATGCCGACGTGCGCGAGCGCGTGCCGGAAGCTCGACACGATGCCCCGGGCAGAGTCGGTCAGCGTGCCGTCGAGGTCGAAGATCACCAGTTGCGGCCGTGCGGTCACCCGTCCATTGTTCCCGATGGCCGCGCACTACTGTCTGTAGCTGTGCGCTACCACGGTGACCAGGAGGCAGGTCCCGGCATGCTGGACTTCGCCGTCAACGTGCGCGCCGCGGCTCCGCCGCCGTGGCTGGTCGAACGGTTGGCGGCGCGCCTGCCCGAGCTGGGCCGTTACCCGACCCGCGCCGAGGAGCGCGCCGCGACGGCGGCGGTCGCCGCCCGTCATGGTCGCCGCGACGACGAAGTGGTCCTTCTGGCAGGGGCGACCGAGGCGTTTTCGCTGCTGGGAAACCTCGCGCCCCGGCTGGCCGCCCTGATCGCGCCGTCGTTCACCGAACCCGGTGCCGCGCTGACGGCCGCCGGTGTGCCCGTCGACCACATCGTGTTGACGCCGCCCTTCCGCTTGCACAGCGCCCAGGTCCCCGATCAGGCCGACCTCGTCGTCGTCGGGAACCCGACCAACCCGACGAGCGTGCTGCATCCGCGACATGACGTCCTGGGGCTGCGCCGGCCGGGCCGGATCATCGTGGTGGACGAGGCGTTCGCAGACGCGATACCCGGTGAGCCGGAGTCGCTGGCTTCCGAGTCGCTGCCCGATCTGCTGGTGGTGCGCAGCCTGACGAAGACCTGGGCGCTGCCGGGGCTTCGGGTCGGCTACCTGCTGGGCGATGCACACGTGCTGCGCCGACTGACGGCCGGGCGCCCGCACTGGCCCCTGGGCACACTGCAGTTGGAGGCACTGACGGCATGCAACGATCAGCACCGGGTGGCCCAGGCGCAGCGGGACGCTGTCCGACTGGCCGACATGCGTGCCGAGATGGCCGACGCGCTCACCCGCGTGGGCGCCGGGGTGATCGACGGATCGGCGCCGTTCGTCCTGTTTGAGGTTGCCGACGCTGAGCTGGCACGAAAGCATTTGAGCGCCAAGAACATCGCAATCCGCCGGTGTGACACGTTCGTCGGGCTCGACGGGCAATATCTGCGCGCCGCGGTGCGGCCGGAATGGCCGGCTCTGGTCGCGGCGTTGGCGGAGATTTTGCCGTGAGCGTACGCCTGGCCGACATCATCGACGTCGTGGAACAGGCATACCCACCGCGGTTGGCTCAGGGCTGGGACTCCGTTGGCCTGGTGTGCGGGGACCCCGGTGAAACGGTGGGCGTCGTGGTCGTCGCCGTCGACGCGACCGCGGCCGTGGCCGCCGAGGTGCCCGACGGCGGGCTGCTGCTCGCGCATCACCCCCTGCTGCTTCGAAGTGTGGACACCGTTGCGGCCAACACACCCAAAGGCGCGTTGGTGCATTCCCTGATCCGGTCCGGTCGCGGGCTGTTCACCGCGCATACCAACGCCGACTCGGCGTCGCCGGGGGTGTCCGACGCGCTCGCTTCAGCGATCGGTGTCGAAGTGGACGGCGTGCTCTCGCCGCTGTCCGGCGGCTCCGCCCTCGACAAGTGGGTCGTGTTCGTGCCGCGGGAGAACGCCGACGCGGTCAGGGCGGCGATGTTCGATGCCGGCGCCGGCCAGATCGGGGACTACTCGCAATGCAGTTGGAGCGTGCCGGGCATCGGCCAGTTCCTGGCGCACGAAGGCGCTACGCCGGCCATCGGCGCCGTCGGGTCTGTCGAGCGGGTGACCGAGGACCGCGTCGAGACGGTCGCCCCGGCGGCCGCCCGGGCGGCCGTGCTGGCGGCCATGCGGGCGGCGCACCCGTACGAGGAGCCCGCGTTCGACGTGCTCGCGCTGGCACCGCTGCCCGGCGATGTCGGGTTGGGCCGGGTGGGCGCGTTGTTGGCACCACAGTCGTTGCGTCAGTTCACCTCCCGGGTGCAACGTGCGCTGCCGGCCACGTCCTGGGGTGTCCGGGCGGCAGGTGATGCTGACCGCCCGGTGTCGAGGGTCGCGGTATGCGGCGGAGCGGGCGATTCGCTGCTGGACATGGTGGCGGAAACGGACGTCGACGTCTACGTCACCGCCGATCTGCGTCACCACCCGGCAGACGAGCACCGGCGCGCGTCCGACGTCGCGCTTCTCGACGTTGCCCACTGGGCAAGCGAATTCCCCTGGTGCGGCCAGGCCGCAGACCTCTTGCGCAACCAGTTCGGTCCATCGTTGTCGGTGCGGGTGTCGGCCATCCGCACCGACCCGTGGAACATTGAGGACATAACCTGATGAAAGCTGCTGTGGACCAACAACGCTCGTTGGCGCAGGTCGTCGAGATCGACGCGGAGATGGCGCGGATGGCGCACCGCCGCGCGCATCTGCCCGAATTGCAGCGATACGACGAGGTGCAGGCCGAGCAGGCTGTTGCCAACGATCGACTGGCCACCTTGCAGTTGGCGTTGGAGGACCTGCAGGCGCAGGTCAAGCGCTTCGAGACGGAGATCGATGCGGTGCGGCTGCGGGAAGACCGGGACCGGTCGCTGTTGCAGTCCGGGACGCCAGACGCCAAGCAGCTCAGTGACTTACAGCACGAATTGCAGACCCTGCAACGCCGTCAAACCAGCCTGGAGGACTCGCTGCTTGAAGTGATGGAGCGTCGGGAGGACTTGCAACTCGAACAGAGTCGCGAGCTCACCACCATCGACGCGCTGCAGGACGAGCTGGCCTCCGTGCAGCAGGCGCGCGACGAGGCGCTCGCCGAGATCGACACAGCCAGTGCGGACCGTGCGCAACGGCGTGCGCAGTTGATGGCAGGACTGGATGGCGGACTCGTCGAAATCTACGAGCGTCAGCGTTCGTCAGCCGGCGTCGGCGCGGGGATGCTGCTGGGCAAGAGATGCGGGGCATGCCGCATCGAACTGGATCGTGGTGAGCTGGCGAGGATCTCGGCGGCCGCGGACGACGACGTGCTGCGCTGCCCTGAATGCCGGGCAATCCTGTTGAGGGTGAAATGAGACTGATCGTCGAAGCCGACGGCGGGTCCCGGGGCAATCCGGGACCCGCAGGGTTCGGATCTGTGGTGTGGTCGCATGATCATTCAGCGGTCCTGGCCGAAATCAAAGAAGCCATCGGCATCGCCACGAACAATGTCGCCGAGTACCGCGGGCTGATTGCCGGTCTGACCGAAGCAGCACGGCTCGGCGCCACCGAGGTCGAGGCACGCCTCGACTCCAAGCTGGTCGTCGAACAGATGTCGGGACGGTGGAAGGTCAAGCACCCGGACATCGCGAGTCTGCATGCGCAGGCGCGCGACATCGCATCGGACTTCGACCGCGTCTCTTTCACGTGGGTTCCGCGCGAGAAGAACTCCCATGCCGACCGTCTCGCGAACGAGGCAATGGACGCGGCGGCGGCGGTCGCGCCGTCGCCACCGGGCTGGACGGGAGCGCAGGGGGCGCCGACGAGGATCCTGCTGTTGCGCCACGGCCAGACCGAGCTGTCCGTGCAACGGCGATACTCCGGGCGGGGTAACCCGGCGCTCACGGATCTGGGCCGTCGGCAGGCCGAGGCGGCCGCCGACTACATCGCCCGGCGCGGCGGCATCGCCGCGGTCATCACCTCACCGCTGCAGAGGGCCTACGACACCGCGGCCGCGGTTGCCAAGGCACTGAAGGTGGATGTCACCGTCGACGACGATCTGATCGAAACGGACTTCGGCGCCTGGGAAGGCCTGACATTTGTCGAAGCGGCCGAACGCGACCCGGAGTTGCACCCGAACTGGCTGCGGGACAACAGCGTTTCACCACCAGGGGGCGAGAGCTTCGCAAGTGTGCAGGAGCGGGTTCGGCGAGTCTGCGATCGGATCATCGCCGAGTACAGCGGCACGACCGTGCTGGTGGTGTCGCACGTGACGCCCATCAAGACGATCTTGCAGCTGGCGCTGGACGCGGGTCCGAGCATCTTGTACCGCCTGCATCTTGACTTGGCGTCGCTGTCGATCGCCGAGTTCTATCCCGACGGCAAGGCGTCGGTGCGGTTGGTGAACCAGACGGCGTACTTGGCTTAACGCGGCGTGAGGTGCACCGGCATGTGGCGAACACCGGCGTGCTTGTTGCTCCGGACGTATTCGATCGGGCCGGTGACACAGACCTCCCTAACCCTGTCGAGCAACGCGTCGAGCACCACCCGTATCTCCATCCGCGCCAGTGCCGCACCGAGGCAGAAGTGGGTGCCACGACCGAAGGCCAGGTGTGGGTTCGGGTTTCGGGCGATGTCGAACACATACGGCTCGCGAAACACCGACTCGTCGCGGTTGGCCGACGCCCACCAGAGCGTGACCTTGTCGCCCGCTGCGATCTTTTGACCGCCGACCTCGACGTCGCGCGTGGCGGTGCGACGGTTGTAGGGCGTCGATGAGGCCCAGCGCAGAATTTCTTCGACGGCGCCCGGCAGCCGCGATCGGTCGTCGCGCAGAGTTTCGAGCGCGTCGGGATGCGCGCTGAGCGCGAGCGTCCCGATCGCGATGGAATTGCGAGTGGTTTCGCTGCCCGCCGCGATGATGAGGCTGAAGAACATGTGTCGCTCCATGTCGGTGAGCGGCGCACCGTCGATCGTCCTGTTCGAGACCACCGAAAGCAGGTCGTCGGCGGGCTCGCGGCGCTTCAGGGCGAGCAGCTCTGTGCCGTAGGCGAACATCTCGGCCGACGCCTGTTGGGTGCGTGCGGTGGCCTCGCCCACCTCGCGGTCGTCATAGTCGAGCGTGACGTTGGCCCAGTTCAGCAGGCGGTGGCGATCCTGCTGCGGCACCCCGACCAGCTGTGCCAGCGCCTGCAGCGGCAACTCTGCGGCCACGTCGATGAGGAAATCGCAGTCGGCCTTGGCCAATGCCGCGTCGACGATCAGAGCGGCTCGCCCGCGCAGATCCTCTTCGATTGCGGCCAGGGTCCTCGGCGCCACACTCGGCGTCAGCAGCCGCCGGAATTTGCCGTGGCGGGGGTCGTCCATCATGTTCAGCAGGACTCCGATCGCCCATTCCCGCGGCATGTCCTCGAGGGTGGTGCCGCCGGCGTCCCGGCGGCCGCCGGTTTCCGAGGAGAAGGTGGCCGCGTCCGCGGCGGCGGTCACGATGTCGGCGTACCGACTGAGCACCCAGAACCCTTCGCCGCCGGGGGTGTGTGCGGTCGGGGGGTGAAACCAGACCGGTGATTCTCGCCGCAGCTCGTCGAACACGTGGTGAGGAAAACCGGCGGCGAACCGGTCCAAATCGGTCAGGTCGATGTCGTCGCGCACGCCAACACATTCTCACATGCCGCCACTCCCGCGTGGCAACCCAGACTGGGGCATTTTTGCTGGTACGGTTCGCCGCTGTGAATTGTGTCGTTGGCCCACTGCTGCCGGAGATCGCATGGCAGAGGTGAATCGGCGCAAATTCATGGCGGGTCTGGCGGTCGCCATTCTTTCCGGCGTTGGAATGGCCCGATGCCAGGTCGGTGCCACGCCCAGGGTGTTTGCCGCAGGCAAGGAGCCGTTGCCGGCTCTGCCGCCCACGTTCCGGCTGCCCGGGCTGTTACCGCCGCCGGCCCCGGAAGCACGCATGAGCCTGCCGGGCAGGGGAACGCTGTGGAGTTTGCCGGGAAACGGTGATTCGCTCGCCTTGACGCTCGATGACGGCGTCAACAGCGATGTCGTCCGCCTGTACACGCAATTCGCCAAGGACACCGGGCTGCGATTCACGTATTTCGTCAACGGCCGATACCATTCGTGGGTCGAGCATAAGGATCTGATAGCTCCGCTCGTGGATTCCGGGCAAATCCAATTGGGCAATCACACGTTCTCTCATCCCGATCTGACCACATTGACTGTCAAGCAGGCGATGGACGAAATCAGCCGCAACGACAACTTCCTCAAGCAGACATTCGGCGTCGACGCCAGGCCGTACCTGCGGCCGCCCTACGGTGCCCACAACTCGACGGTCGACGCGGTCGCGGCGGGCCTGGGCTACCCGGTGATGGCGCTGTGGTCTGGCGACCTCGGTGATGCCAATCTCATCAGTGAGGATTCGATCGTCCGCGCGGCCGACAAGTTCTTCACCCCGCAGACCGTGGTGATCGGCCATCTCAACCACCCGCCGGTCACCCACGTCTACGGCCACTTCGTCGACTTGATCCGGGACCGCAAACTGCGATCGGTCACGCTCAACGACATCTTCGAAAAGCCGGCGTCGCTGTAGTCCTGCCGACAAACGGCCGCAACGACCCAGAAACATCGCCGTTTTAACTTGGCGCGCAGTGACCGCCATTAAGACTCATTGCCCGTACTGCTCGCTGCAGTGCGGGATCACGCTTGAGCCCTCGCCGCAGGGCGTGCTGCTTGCCGCGCAGGAAGACTCCCCGACGAACCGGGGGGGCCTGTGCGCAAAGGGCTGGGCGGCCGCCGAACTGCTCACCCACCGTCAGCGACTGACGCGGCCCATGATCCGTGACAGCCGGTCACTTCCGTTACGCCCGGCCACCTGGGAGGAGGCACTCGACCGGATCGTGACGACGATCCAGCGGGTTCAGGAGCGTCACGGTCGCGACGCCGTCGGCTGTTTCGGCGGTGGCGGCTTGACCAACGAGAAGGCTTATCAACTGGGTAAATTCGCCCGGGTTGCACTGCGCACCTCGGCGATCGACTACAACGGCCGGTTCTGCATGTCGTCGGCAGCCGTCGCCTCGACCCGCAGTTTCGGAATCGACCGGGGTATGCCGTTCCCGTTGGCCGACGTGGCCGAGGCCGATGTCATTTTGATGGTCGGCAGCAACATTGCCGACACCGCGCCCCCGGCCATGCAGTTCTTCGACGCAGGTCGGGTGAAAGGCGCAAAGCACATCGTCGTCGATCCCCGCCGCACCACGACCGCAAAGACCGCACACCTGCATCTTCAACCCGTCCCCGGCACCGACCTCGCGCTCGCCAACGGCATGCTCAATGTCGCGGTGCGCGAGGGTCTTATCGACACCGACTACATCTCCGAACGCACCACCGGTTTCGAAGCGGTGCGCCGGGCGGTGCGGTTGTATTGGCCGGACCGAGCCGAGCGCATCACGGGTGTGCCCGAGGCCGACATCGTGGCGGCGGCGCGGCTTTTGGCCGGTGCCAAACGGGCGATGATCCTCACCGCACGCGGCGCCGAGCAGCACCGATCCGGCACCGAGACCGTGCACGCGTTCATCAATCTGGCATTGGCGCTTGGCCTTCCGGGCCGGGAATACTCGGGCTTCGCCACAATCACCGGCCAGGGCAACGGGCAGGGCGGCCGCGAACATGGTCAGAAGGCCGACCAGCTCCCGGGGTACCGGCGGTTGGATGACCCCGAGGCAAGGGCGCACGTGGCGCGGGTGTGGGGCGTCGACGTCGCCGATCTGCCGCTCTCCGGCAGGTCGGCATACGAGATGCTCGATGGCATCGGCAGCGTCGGCGGCGTGCGCGCGATGTGGGTGATGGCCTCGAACATCGCTGTGTCCGCGCCGCACTCGTTGCGGATAGCCGACAGGTTGGCCGAACTCGAGTTTCTCGTGGTGTCCGACATGTTTATGTCCGAGACGGCCGCCCTCGCGCACGTGGTGCTGCCCGCCGCACAGTGGGCCGAGGAGGCAGGCACCATGACAAACCTCGAAGGGCGGGTGATCATGCGCCGACGTGCGCTTGCCCCACCCGGCGAGGTCCGCACCGATCTGGAGGTGATGGCGGACCTGGCCAAACGCCTCGGTGCATGCGGCTTCTCACCCGACCCCGGCGAGGTGTTCGAGGAGCTGACACGAGCCAGCCGCGGCGGAAAGGCCGACTATGCGGGCATCAGCTACCAGCGTATCGAGGACGAGCACGGGGTGTTCTGGCCGTGCCCCTCGCCGCTGCATCCCGGCACACCACGCCTGTTCACGGTGGACTTCCCGACGCCGGACCGGCGCGCGCATTTTCATCCCGTCGAACAATGCGGCGCGGCGGAACTGCCCGATGAGCAATTCCCGTACTACCTGACCACCGGCCGGCTGCTCAAGCAGTACCAGTCCGGCACACAGACCCGCCGGGTGGCCGCGCTGGCCGAGGCCGAACCGCAGCCCGTTGCGCAGATGCACCGCACCCTGGCAAGCCGCATCGGCGCGGCGGACGGCGAGAAGGTGCGTCTGCGCACCCGCCGAGGCGAGGCGATCATGACGTTGCAGGTCGTCGACGGCATCCGCGCCGACACGGTGTTCGCTCCGTTCCACTGGGGCGGCCTCGGCAGTGCCAACCGGCTGACGAACCCTGCATTGGACCAACATTCACGAATGCCCGAGTTCAAGGTCTGTGCGGTCGCCGTCGACCGCGCCGGCGATCCCGCGCCAACCAAGGAGTGTGCTCACGATGAATGACAGCAGCGTCCCCCGATTCCTGCAGGGGGTTTTCGCCTTTGACGGCAAGGGCTTCGACGATCCGTTTCCGCTCGACGCGTCGTTGCGTTACGTCGTGCCGGCGGGCGCGACGACGCAGCCGGTGTATTTCCGCGGCGGCAACTCCACCGACGCGATGATCACGATCGTGCTGATGCGCGACGGCGCTCCCATGCGGTACTTCCCTATCGCTGCGAAAGGCGCGACGCATGTGTCGCTGCGCGTGGTCGAAGACCTGCTCGCCGACACGGTGCTCGAGGTGTTCATCGCCGCCCCGGCCGACGTCGGCGGCACGGTCGTAATCGATCTCGGCATGGTCGAAATCTGATGACGACACTCCAGGTCGCGCAGACCTGCAACGGCGACTCAGCCACCTCAACCGCGACGTGGGTGGTGGTCGGCAACGGGATGGCGGGCGTCCGGGCGATCGAGGAGATCCTGTCACGCGGGGGCAGCGAGCGCTACCAGGTCACCGTGTTCGGCGACGAACCTTACGGCAACTACAACCGCATCCTGCTCTCGAATGTCCTCGCCGGCTCCGACGACACGTCGGAGATCTTCCTCAACCCGGTCGACTGGTACGCCGACAATCACATCGATTTGCGCGCGGGGGTACGGGTGGTGCGCATCGACCGGTTCGCGCACCTGGTCTATGCCGACGACGGCTCCGTCGTGCGATACGACAAGCTGGTCCTGGCAACGGGCAGCCGGTCGTTCTTCCCGCCGATGGACGGAATGTGGCAGGACAACAAGACCCTCACCCCGGGAATATTCGGGTTCCGCAGCCTCGATGACTGCCAATCCATGATCGACTTCGCGCGCGGCAAGACCAAGGCTGTGGTCATCGGAGGTGGGCTGCTCGGCCTGGAAGCCGCACGGGGCCTGCAGAACCGGGGGCTGGAAGTCGACGTCGTGCATGCCACTCCGACGCTGATGAACGCTCAGCTCGACGACAACGCCGGTGGCATCCTGCGACGTTCGGTGGAGGCGCTCGGGATCGGCGTGCACACCGACAAGCGGACCACGAAGGTCATCTGCGATGACGGCTCGCTGGCGGGGGTCGAATTCTCCGACGGCCAGCGGCTGTCGTGCGACATGCTGGTCGTGGCCGCGGGGATTCGGCCCAACGTCGGTCTGGCACAGCGGGCCGGGTTGACGGTCCAGCGCGCGGTCGTCGTCGACGACCACATGCGTTGCGTCGATGACGACGACATCTACGCCGTCGGCGAATGTGCGCAGCACCGCGGGCAGGTCTACGGACTCGTCGCGCCGCTGTGGGAACAGGCGATCGTGCTCGCCGACCACATCACCGGCGTGAATCCACGGGCGGCATACCACGGATCGCGGATGGCCACGAAACTCAAGGTCGCCGGTGTCGACGTTGCGGCGATGGGCCTGAAGGCACCCGAACATGACGACGACGAGTTCGTGCAGTACTGCGAGCCGAAGCACGGTGTTTACAAGACCGTTGTGGTGCGCGACAACAAGCTTGTCGGCGCCACCCTGGTCGGCGACGTCACCAAGGTGGCATTTCTGATGCAGGCCTTCGACCGTGGGCTGCCGCTGCCGGAGGAACGCATCTCGTTGATGTTCGACATCGGCACCCCCGAGGTCGCCGTCGGCGCGGCGGAGCTGTCCGACGACGCGCAGGTCTGCAACTGCAACGGGGTCAAGAAGGCGACAATTGTCGAAGCCGTCCACGGCGGTGAGAAGTCGGTCACCGGGGTGATGGCTGCCACCCGGGCGGGTAAGGGCTGTGGATCGTGCAAGGGTTTGGTTGCCCAGATCGTCGAATGGGCCGCCGGCGGAGCCGTCGAAGAAGACCCGGCGGCGAGCTGGTATGTGCGCGCGATCCCGTACCCGAAGCCAGAATTGATGCGGCTGATCCGTGAGCTCGGCCTGCATTCGGTTTCGTCGGTGTTCGCGGCGTTGGCTCCCGACGGCCGTGAGGACGCGAGTTCGAAAATGGCGCTGTCCTCGCTGCTGAACATGATGTGGGGCGACGAGTTCGTCGACGAGAAGGACGGCCGGTTCATCAATGACAGGGTGCACGCGAACATCCAGCGCGACGGCACGTTTTCGGTGGTGCCGCAGATGAAGGGCGGGGTGACGAACTCCGGGCAGCTACGCAAGATCGCAGACGTCGCCGACAAGTACGGCATTCCGATGATCAAACTCACCGGCGGTCAACGCATCGATCTGCTCGGCGTACGCAAGGAGGACTTGCCCTCGGTGTGGGCCGACCTCGGCATGCCGTCGGGTTATGCGTACGGCAAGAGCTTCCGCACCGTGAAAACATGTGTAGGAAGCGATTTCTGCCGGTACGGAGTAGGTGACTCGACCGCATTGGGCATCGCGCTCGAAGATCGATACCAGGGGCTGGCCAGCCCGGCCAAGATGAAGTTGGCCGTCACCGGTTGTCCGCGCAACTGCGCCGAAGCGCTGTGCAAGGACCTCGGGGTGGTGGCCGTCGAAGGTGGCCGGTGGGAGATCTACGTGGGGGGTGCTGCAGGCTCACATGTGCGCAAGGGGGAGCTGCTGGCGACGGTCGACACGCCCGAGAAAGTGATCACGCTGACAGGCCGTTTCCTGCAGTACTACCGAGAGAACGCGAATTGGCTTGAGCGCACGTATGACTGGGTGCCACGGGTCGGTATCGACAGGATCCGTGCGGTTGTCGTCGACGACTCCGATGACATCGCCGCCGCTCTCGACGCCCGGATGCAGAAGTCGGTCGACTCCTACCGCGACCCGTGGCTTGAGGGCCGCAGCCCGGTCGAGCCGGGACAGTTCCGCACGTCGCTTCCGTTGATTCCGCTACCGCAGGTGCCGGTGCGATGAGCGAGGTCACCCTCG
>JAFAWC010000292.1 GCA_019242135.1 Mycobacteriaceae bacterium
GACGCCGTGGTGTTGCTCACTGTGCGGGCCGACAGCCGGGACGGCATCTCGTCGTAGCCTTAATAGCGGAAGTCGGCCAGCGCGGTGCCGCCGATGCGCTCATCACCCACGACGAGAACGAGCGCGGGAACCATCTCGCTGGTCACCACCCCGTGTTCTCGGGTGAACTCGTCGACGATCTCAAAGCTGCGCGCGATGCGCTCGGGGGTATCGATGATGATCGTGGTGACCGGCACCCGCCTGGTGAGTTGAAACGGTTTGTCGCCGTGTGGCTTCCGATTCCCGTGAAAGCCCCACACGCCCCGCAGTACGGTCGCGCCGCTGGCGGCGCGCGACGCACGAAGTGCCCGGATCAACCCCCGGTGAATCGGCGCTCCGTCATGCATGGCGGCCGACGACGTGTGGATCATCAGCTTCTGCCAGAGCTGTCGGCCGCGGTCGTCGGCCATCGGTAGCGGGTCCGGGCGACCCAACAGCTCGCCCTCGCGTTTGCAGAGGCGAATCCGCTCGACCGTGAGCAGGGGGCGCCGCAGCATTTCGCCCAGCTGCGGCACGGCGCGCGCGATGCTCTCCGCGGTTCCGACCGAGATGATCATCATCGGTACGTCGACGTTGCGGCTGAAGAACCTGGCGCGGCGCCGTTCGCCGCGCACAGTGCCGTCGACACCGAGCAGCACCGTTGCCCCGGAGGCGCCCGCGCGGTACAGCACGTCGCAGATCGCGGCGTACGCCGGGACGCCGTTGGCACGTGCCTGACGCCCGACGTAGAGGGTCAGTTTCGCGGCGTCGCGACCGTCGTCCGGCACGGCGAAATCGGTGATCTCGGTGCTGATCAGAGCGGCCCGCTCCAGGGTGATGAGCGCGCGCGGCGACATGTCGACGACGTCCTCGACGAGGCCGGTCATCTTGTCGCGCAGATCGACTGCGGCCACGGTGACCGGCGGGTCCTCCGACAGGCTCAACCACTCGTCGGTGCGGAGTTCCTTACGCGGACCGTAGCTGGCGATGCCCCGCAGCATGACGCTGGTGGCGACGGCCCGCTCGCCGAACAGTGTCAGCAGATCCTCGGCCAGGAAGCGATCCCCAACGCGTTGGCGCTCTGCGAAGTACGCGGTCAGCTTCAGACACTCGCGGTTCACAGCCTGCCCGCCATCCACTGACCGGTCATGGCGGCGGCGACGCCGAAGACGACGCTGACGACGATGTTGGCGAGCGCGGGCCAGGCTTGCCGCTCCTCGGCCAGCCGCTGGGTCTCGAACATCCATGTGGAGAACGTGGTGTAGGAACCGACGAACGCGGTGCCGGCCAGCAGCGCGACGTGGTCGCTGAGAGTCAACCCACTAATGAGTCCCAGCATGACGGCGCCGGTCAGGTTCACCGTCAGAGTGCCGTAGGGAAACGGTGCCGGTATGCGCCGCGCGACCGCGCGGTCAACGAGGAATCGCACGACCGCACCGGCGCCCCCGAGCAGCACAACGCCGGCCCACACGGCGAGTGTCATGTCCTCACCCGCACGCGGCGAACCAGCGCGGTGGCCAGATACACCGCCACGAGTCCGGCCGCGATGCTGGCCGACGTGTAGGCGGCCGCCAAGGCGTAATGACGATCTTCGAGCATTCTGAGAGTCTCGACTTGCATCGTGGAGAACGTGGTCAACCCACCGCAGAGCCCCGTGCCCAGTAACGGGCGGCGATAGCTCGAGACCGGCAAGCGTTCCAGCAGCCGGGTGGTGAAGTAGCCCAGCAGCACCGCGCCGACCACGTTCACCGCGAATGTCGGCCAGGGCCATCGGCCGGGATCGGGGTTCGCGAACAGTCCCAGACCGGTGCGAGCGAGCGTACCGAATGCACCTCCGACGAAAACAGCCGTCAGCTCGCGTCGGTCGAAAGCCATGACGGACAGTATGGCTTGACGTGCGATGAGCTGACGCGGATGTCTGAGTATTAGGAGAACCCGGCTATCGCTGTGTCCGTCTGTATCCGTCTGTATTCGTCGCCGGGCCGAGTCTGGAGCAGAATCGGGACCATGGCGGCCAACCCCCGTGCCGGTCAGCCGGCGCAACCCGAAGACCTCATCGATGTGGCTCACGTGGTGACCGCGTACTTCGCAGTCGAACCGGATCCCGACGAGGTGGCCCAACAGGTCGTGTTCGGAACCTCCGGACACCGCGGCTCGAGCCTTGACGGCGCGTTCAACGAGGCGCACATCCACGCCACCACCCAGGCCATCGCCGAGTTCCGGGCGGCGCAGGGCACCACGGGACCACTGTTCATCGGCCGCGACACGCACGCGCTGTCGGAGCCGGCATGGACGTCGGCGCTGGAGGTGCTGGCCGCGAACGACGTTGTGGTGATGATCGATTCAGCGGACCGCTACACGCCGACACCAGCGGTCAGTCACGCGATCTTGACATACAACCGAGGACAGACCTCCGGTCTGGCCGACGGGATCGTCGTCACGCCGTCGCACAACCCGCCCCGAGACGGTGGATTCAAATACAACCCGCCCAATGGCGGCCCGGCGGACACGGATGCCACCGGCGCAATCGCCAGGCGCGCCAACGAGATCCTGCGTGACGGGGTGAGGGCGGTGAAACGGGTGCCGTTCAGCCGTGCGCTGCAGAGCGCGCAACGCCACGACTACCTCGACGCGTATGTCGAGGATCTGCCGAGTGTGATCGACATGCACGCGATTCGTGCGCAGGGTGTGCGTATCGGCGCCGACCCGCTCGGCGGAGCGAGCGTCGACTACTGGGCGGCGATCGCCGAACGGCACAACCTCGAACTCACCGTGGTCAATCCGCTGGTGGACGCGACATGGCGGTTTATGACGCTGGACACCGACGGCAAGATCCGGATGGACTGCAGTTCCCCGAATGCGATGGCGAGGCTGATCAACAACCATGACACGTATCAGATCGCGACGGGCAACGATGCCGACGCCGACCGGCACGGCATCGTGACACCTGACGGTGGGCTGCTCAATCCCAACCACTATCTCGCCGTGGCGATCGACTACCTGTACAGCCACCGCGCGTCGTGGCCCGCGTCGACGGCCGTCGGCAAGACAGTGGTGAGCAGTTCGATCATCGACCGCGTCGTCATGGGTCTCGGCCGCAAGCTGATCGAGGTCCCGGTGGGCTTCAAGTGGTTCGTCGACGGCTTGCTCAGCGGCAGCATCGGTTTCGGTGGGGAGGAGAGCGCAGGCGCGTCGTTTTTGCGGATGGACGGTTCAGTGTGGACCACCGACAAAGACGGGATCATTCTCGCGTTGCTGGCGTCGGAGATCCTGGCGGTGACGGGTCAGACCCCATCTCAACGTTATGACGAACTCACCGAAAAGTACGGCGCGCCAACGTATGCCCGGGTGGATGCGCCCGCCGACCGGGACCAGAAGGCCCGATTGGCCAAGTTGTCGGCGGATCAGGTGACGGCCAGCGAGTTGGCGGGCGAGAAGATCACCGCAAAGCTGACGACGGCGCCTGGCAATGGCGCGCCACTGGGCGGGTTGAAGGTGACGACCGCCGATGCGTGGTTCGCCGCGCGACCGTCGGGAACCGAAGACGTGTACAAAATCTATGCGGAGTCGTTCCGCGGTCCCGATCATCTGCGTGAGGTGCAGGACGCCGCCCGCGAGGTGGTGGCGAAGGCGCTGGAGTGAGCGGTCCCGCGGACCGGGAGCGAAGCCAGCCGAGGGCGAGCGCGTCGGCGGGTGACCAGGTGGCCGCGAAGCCGCGTCTGCCGCCCGAGGTCTGGGTACTGATCACGGCCGACGCGGTGATCGCGCTCGGATACGGCGTGGTATCGCCCGTCCTGCCGCAGTATGCGCGGAACTTCGGCGTGACGATCAGTGCCGCGACGTTCGTCATCAGTGCGTTCGCTGCGATGCGGCTGTGCTTTGCACCGGTCAGCGGGATATTGGTGCAACGACTGGGGGAGCGGCGCGTCTATGTGAGCGGCATCCTGATCGTGTCGTTATCCACAGGGGCGTGCGCGTTCGCCCGGAGTTATTGGCAACTCTTGCTTTTCCGCTCGCTGGGTGGCATCGGATCAACATGGTTCTTCGTCTCATCGCTCGGCCTGATGATTCGCGTCAGCCCGGAAAATGCGCGGGGCCGGGTTGCCGGGATGTTCTCGACGGCGTTTCTGATCGGGTCGGTGGCCGGACCGGTGCTCGGCAGCATGACAGCCGGACTGGGGCTGTCCGCGCCATTCGTCATCTACGGGATCGCGTTGCTGATCGCGGCGGCCGTGGTGTTCTTCAGTCTGCGCCATTCGTCGCTGGCTGCGCCGGAGCAGAGTACCGAGCCGGCCGTTACTCTGCGAGCTGCGTTGAGACAAAAGGCTTATCGCGCCGCGCTGGCATCCAACTTCGCGACAGGATGGTCGGTGTTCGGGCTGCGAATGGCGTTAGTACCGCTGTTCGTCTCAGAGATACTGGGCCGCGGCGCCGGCATGGCAGGAGTGGCGCTGGCCACGTTCGCGGCCGGCAACGTGTCGGCCGTGGTTCCGAGCGGCTACCTCTCCGACCGCGTCGGCCGGCGAACACTGTTGATCATCGGGCTTTCCGTGTCGGGCGTGGCGACCGCGACCGTCGGCTGGGCGTCGTCGTTTCCACTTTTCCTCGCCGGGGCGTACGTGGCCGGGGCGGCCGCCGGGATGTTCAGCTCACCGCAGCAGGCCGCCGTCGCCGACATCATCGGCAGCAAGGCGCGCGCCGGCACGGCGCTGGCCGCGTTCCAGATGATGGCCGATCTCGGGTCGATCGTCGGGTCGTTCGGGGTCGGAGAGATCGCGCAGCACTTCTCGTTCGGTGCGGCGTTCCTGATCAGCGGGGCCATCCTGGTCGCCGCGGCGGTCGGGTGGACGTTGGCGCTGGAGACTCGCACACTGCCGGGAAGGCGGCCGACGCCCGTGCGCGCACTGGGCCCCGATGCGGGCGGCGAGTTGCCGTGACCTGCGGCTTTGAAGGGTCTTCGCTGGTGGTGTAGCTTCGATGGGCACTACTTCTCGGGGCTATGGCGCAGCTGGTAGCGCACCACACTGGCAGTGTGGGGGTCAGGGGTTCGAGTCCCCTTAGCTCCACTTCCGTTTCCGCAGGTCAAAGGGATTTTGCGGTAAGACTTTCCGAGTTTGCGCACACGCGGCATGAGCCTTCGCACCATCGCGCCATCGCGCCAGCGTCAGCAAACTCGTCGGCGGTGATGCGCTCAATTGGCCGCAGCAGCTTGAATCGCCGCGTCCAGCCGGTCGCTGGTCGTCCAAATCATCGTCGAAGAGGTCGGCATAGATGTCGAGCGTCATCGAGGCTTTGTGGCTCAGACGGCCTTGCGCAGCGGACGCACGCCAGCGGTGAGGCAGCCAGCACCATTGTGGCAACGCTCGGCGTCAGCAGAGCGACGATTTACTGTGTGCTCACAGGCCGGGACTAATGCGATTAACTCGTTGCTACCCGCGCCGACGGGTTGCCGCTTAGACCTCGTATCACCGAGGGAGCGGCGAAGCGTCTAATTAGCTCGTATTCGGTGTGCTTGTCTTTGACAGGCCAGTACCACAGGGCAAAGGTGATGCGAATGAGCCATTGCGCGGCTAGTGGGTCGCTGCGCCCGATCATTTCTTCGGCCATCTTGACCACGAAGGGCGATGCGGTCAGGGTTCCGGTGTCATGATCTGGGCGGATGTCGCCCATCATCAGCTTTCCGAGCGGATCAGCTCGCATGCAGTCGAGCCCGACGACGATGGCCGTCGCTACGCGATCAGTTCCCTCGATCCCGGCTATGGCCTGCCGTATGGAGCCGATGATTCGCTGGGAGAACAAAGAGATAAGGCGTTCGAGAATCGCCGCCTTACCACCTGTATGGCGGTAGATGGTTGCCGGGGAGCAATTCAACTGCGCAGCCAGCGCGTCGATGGTGAAGGCTTCGAACCCGTAGCGTGAGACGAACTCTGAGGCAGCCGACATAATCCGATCACGCGCCTCCGAGGCACGGTCCGCTCCGAGGACCCAATCCTTTTGTGCCACGGCTTTCAGCCTTCCCCTAACAGCAGAGATAGACAACAAATCCGTTCTATCACCGCGAGACATCGCCAATTGAATGTCTCATCCGTATGCGCAGCTCCTGGCGATTTCTGAGACCAGATGTGCTCGTCAGCCGTGTGCTGGCCTTTCAACTTCGCTGCCAAGCATTGACGCGCTGGGGGGCCGGTTCGACTCTGAGGTGAGT
>JAFAWC010000053.1 GCA_019242135.1 Mycobacteriaceae bacterium
CAGGCATGTTCACCGTCGACGAGCGCATCGCGATGATCGAGGAGGCGTGTGCGCACCTGCCCAACCTGCGGGTGGAGTCGGGTCAGGGATTGGTGGTGAATTTCGTCAAGGCGTGCGGCCTGACCGCGATCGTCAAAGGCCTGCGCACCGGCACCGATTTCGAGTACGAGCTGCAGATGGCGCAGATGAACAAGCACATCGCGGGCGTCGACACGTTCTTCGTGGCCACCACGCCCCGGTACTCGTTCGTGTCGTCGTCGTTGGCCAAGGAGGTGGCGGGACTCGGTGGTGACGTGTCCGCGCTGCTGCCCGAACCGGTCAACCGACGCCTGGCGGCCAAGCTGAAGGGTTAGCGCAGGACCGCCCTGGGTAATTCCGGATGTGACGCGCAACTGATCGCGCCCAGCCCCGACCCGAGCAGCAGCGGGAGGTTATCGCCATGGTCGAAACGTTTGTCCAGTCGACCGACGACGTCGTGAAATTCCTCAAGGACCAGCACAATCTGATCAAGGACATGTTCGACGACGTGCTGTCGGCGTCAAGCGACGAAGCCCGCGAAAAGGCGTTCACGGATCTGCGTCAGCTGCTGGCCGTGCACGAGACAGCCGAGGAGATGGTGGTCCACCCGCGGGCCCGCGGCGAGCTCAGCGATGGTGACGCCATCGTCGATGCCCGGCTGAGCGAAGAACGCGAGGCCAAGGAGAAGCTGCAGCAGCTGGAGAAGCTCGACATCGGCTCGAAGAAGTTCCTCGATGAGCTCAGAGAGTTTCAGCAGGCCGTCACCGAGCACGCCGAGCTCGAGGAGACCGAGGAATTCGCCAAACTGCACGCCGGACTCAGCGGCGACGACCTCAAGCGGATGGCGCTTGCCGTGCGTGCAGCCGAGGCCATCGCACCCACCCGGCCGCACCCTGGCGTCGAGTCGGCGACGGCCAACTTCGCGGTCGGCCCGTTCGCGTCGATGCTCGACCGGGCTCGCGACGCGATCCAGAGCGCACTGCGGTAACGACACACCCGCCCCGGCTCCCCAGTCACAGGCGCAACACCAGGCACACTGGTAACAACGAACGTTGCGGTGATCCCGGATCGCCGGTGACAGGGCGGAGGATGTCGCGTGTACCGAGTATTTGAAGCGCTCGACGAGCTGAGCGCGATCGTCGAGGAGGCGCGCGGCGTGCCGATGACGGCGGGTTGCGTGGTGCCCCGCGGCGACGTGCTGGAGTTGATCGACGACATCAAGGACGCCATTCCGGGCGAGCTCGACGACGCCCAGGACGTCCTCGATGCCCGCGACACGATGTTGCGGGAGGCCAAGCAGCACTCCGAAGCGATGGTGTCGACCTCCACGGCCGAGGCCGACTCGGTGCTCAACCATGCGCGCTCGGAGGCGGACCGGTTGCTCGCCGACGCGAAGTCGCAGGCCGACCGGATGGTCGCCGAGGCCCGTGCGCACTGTGACCAGATCGTCAACGAGGCGCGCGACGAGGCCAGTCGGGTCAGCGCCACCGCGAAACGCGAGTACGAGGTCATGACCACTCGGGCCAAGAGCGAGGCCGACCGGTTGATCGAGAACGGCAACATCTCGTACGAGAAGGCCGTCCAGGAGGGCATCAGGGAGCAGCAGCGCCTGGTGTCGCAGACCGAGATCGTGCAATCGGCCACAGCCGAGGCGACACGGATGGTCGACGCCGCGCACGCCGAGGCCGACCGGCTGCGCGGCGAGTGCGACATCTACGTCGACAGCAAGCTCGCCCAGTTCGAGGACTACCTCAACGGCACGTTGCGTTCCGTCGGCCGTGGCCGTCATCAGCTGCGCACCGCGGCCGGCACGCACGACTACGTGCAGCACGCCTGAGCGGTTGCCGCGGCGGTTCGTCGCGGCTGCGGTGGACTGATCGTGGCTGCGGTGAGGATGATGAGCAGATGGTCCTCAGCGCGGAATCGGAGACTAACGGCGCGCCGCGGGCACCGCTGACGGCGACCGGGCCGGTGCCCTTCCTCGACACCAGGCCGAGCCGAAATCCGTTCCCACCAATCGGGGATTACGGGTTCTTGTCGGACTGCGAGACCACCTGCCTAGTCAGCTCGAGCGGGTCGATCGAATGGATGTGCGTGCCACGGCCCGACTCACCCAGTGTGTTCGGCGCGATCCTGGACCGCTCGGCGGG
>JAFAWC010000140.1 GCA_019242135.1 Mycobacteriaceae bacterium
TGCGCGCCGATGCAAAGAACGCGCTGCCGAAGCTGCACGGCGCATTGCTGAAAAACGAGCAGGATGTCCATCTCTTCGAACGGCTGGCCTTCATGGCGCGCGGGCAAGGGAAGTAATGCAACCGGATGCGGTCAAGGTCCTGATCTACGCCGTTCGGGACGGGCATCTGCTTGTTTTTGACGAACCGGATTTTCCGGCCATCGAGCTGCAGGTTCCGGGCGGCACGGTCGAGGTCGGCGAAGATCTGGCTCTTGACCGCTTCGTCCTCGATGACCGCCTCGATGACAAGCTGGCGATCCGCGAGCTCGGCCAGATCGGTGGTGAACGCCAGCCGACCCACGGCGCCGTCGCGCTCGCGCTCGGTGATCTTGCCAGCGCTGACCCCTCGCTCCAGCGACTTCACGATGCGGGCACGCCCCGCTGTTACCAGCGCCTCGGTCGTCTCGAACACGCGCACGTCAACGCCGGCGCGGGCGGACACCTCGGCAATGCCGGCACCCATCTGCCCGGCGCCGATCACCCCCACGCGTTCGATCGCGTCGCTCACTTCTCGACTCCGCTCGTCATCGGCGCACAGCACCGGCCCGCCCAACATGACGGGCAGGACGGGCGCTGTCAACTCTGCGGGCGCACCCTCCTCGCGGGCACACCCGCTCATCGTCAGTGGAACTGACCCTCTTCAGTCGAACCGGTCAGTGCCGTCGTCGACGACGTCGGATCAACCGTGGTGGCGATCCGGTCGAAGTACCCCGCACCAACCTCGCGCTGGTGCTTGGTGGCGGTGTAGCCCCGCTCCTCAGCGGCAAACTCACGCTCTTGCAGCTCGACGTACGCGGTCATCTGGTTGCGGGCGTAGCCGTACGCCAGATCGAACATCGAGTAGTTCAGCGCGTGGAACCCGGCCAGCGTGATGAACTGGAACTTGAAGCCCATCGATGCCAGCTCCTTCTGGAACTTCGCGATGGTCGCATCGTCGAGGTGCTTCTTCCAGTTGAACGACGGCGAGCAGTTGTACGCCAGCATCTGGTCCGGAAACTCGGCCTTGACTCCCTCGGCGAAGCTTTTGGCAAGCTCGAGATCCGGCGTGCCGGTCTCCATCCAGATCAGGTCGGAGTACGGCGCGTAGGCCCTGGCCCGGGCGATGCAGGGCTTCAGGCCGTTCTTGACCCGGTAGAAGCCCTCCTTTGTGCGCTCACCGCTGATGAACGGACGGTCGCGCTCGTCGACGTCAGAGGTGATCAGCGTCGCGGCCTCGGCGTCGGTGCGCGCGATCACCACGGTCGGCACGTCGGCGACGTCGGCGGCAAGCCGAGCTGACGTCAGCGTCCTGATGTGCTGCTGCGTCGGGATCAGCACCTTGCCCCCCAGGTGACCGCACTTCTTCTCCGACGCCAGCTGATCCTCCCAGTGCGAACCGGCGACACCGGCCGCGATCATCGCCTTCTGCAGCTCGTAGACGTTCAGCGCGCCACCGAAGCCGGCCTCACCGTCGGCGACGATCGGGACCAGCCAGTTGTCCACCGAGCGGTCGCCCTCGACCTTGGCGATCTCGTCGGCGCGCATCAGTGCGTTGTTGATGCGGCGCACCACCTGCGGCACCGAGTTGGCGGGATAGAGGCTCTGATCGGGGTAGGTGTGAGCGGATAGGTTCGCGTCGCCGGCGACCTGCCAACCCGACAGGTAGATAGCCTTCAGGCCGGCGCGGACCTGCTGCACGGCCATGTTGCCGGTCAGCGCGCCGAGCGCGTTGACCCACTCCATGTCATGCAGCTGCTCCCAGAGGATCTCGGCCCCGCGACGGGCCAGGGTCTGCTCCTCGACGACCGTGCCCTGAAGCGCGACGACGTCGCGGGCGGTATAGCTGCGGGTGATGCCCTTCCAGCGCGGGTTGGTGTCCCAGTCGTGCTGGATTTGCTTGGGCGATTTCGGCGTCCCAACGGTGGACATGGAGATGGCTCCCTCTTGGTTCTGTATTAAGCGGTTTGTTAACACGCCAGATGGCTTCGCTTCTGTGCTAACTCGACCATGACATGACGCATATACGCAGGTCCACCCATTTCAGGTGTGAACTTTAGCTATGGCAGCACCGATTTGTGCGAAGACTGCAAAGATACCCGGTAGCTGTACCGTTTCAGATACTACTTGCGGGTAACCTCGTTCCCGCAGGTCAACGAGCTGACAAAAGTTTCTGAATCTTTACAGTGCGAAGATCGACGCGACGGCCTTGGTTTCGTCGCCGACCATGTATGTGAGAGTGGTAACAGTCTTCTTCGCAAGCTCCTCGCCGAACTGATCCGTCGAGCCCGGCTTATGGACGTGTGCCAGGATCTCCAGCTTGTCGCCGAGCGCGACCGGCGCCTCGTGCTCGAGGGTGATCCGGGTGGGTTCGTGCAGAACCTGCGGCGTGGCGGACAGATATTCCTCGATCACACTCCAGTACACCGAGTTGTTCATGTGGTCGAACAGATCAATGTCGGTGAACCGCACCGGAAATTCGCGAATCTGATCGGCAGTGTCACGCGGGCCCGGCTTCAGATAGGCCTTCCACCGCAGCCGGTCGACGTCGGTGG
>JAFAWC010000214.1 GCA_019242135.1 Mycobacteriaceae bacterium
CGATGACGACCGATCGTCCGGCGGGCTTCAGCGTCGCGCCCCGGGGATCACATTGAGCACCGTTGTCGCGGTGCTCGAACGGATGGCGCAGCAACTCCCGGACCACGACGCGGTGGTGTCACCTGAGCGGCGATTCACGTTCGCTGCGCTGCGTGACGAGGTGCGCCGGGCCGCCGCCGCGATGATCGCTCTGGGCGTTGGGCCAGGCGACCGGGTGGCCATCTGGTCGCCCAACACCTGGCACTGGGTGGTGGCGTGCCTGGCGGTTCATCACGCCGGCGCCGTGATGGTGCCGTTGAACACGCGCTACACCGCCGACGAGGCCACCGACGTCCTGGCGCGTACCCGCGCACCGATGCTGGTGGCCATGGGCCGGTTCCTGGGCGTCGACCGGGTGGCGACACTGACGGCGCACGCTCTGCCGGACCTGCGCCACATCGTCCGGGTGCCAATCGAAACCGACGAGGGCTCGTGGGACTCGTTCATGGCCGGCGGAACCGATCTGGACGCCGTCGACGCCCGCGCGGGCGCGGTCAGCCCCGACGACATCAGCGACATCCTGTTCACGTCGGGCACCACCGGACGCAGCAAGGGCGTGTTGTGTGCCCACCGGCAGTCGCTGGCGGCGTCGGCGGCCTGGGCCGCGTGCGGGAAGATCAACGCCGACGACCGCTACCTGTGCATCAACCCGTTTTTCCACAACTTCGGCTTTAAGGCCGGCATCCTGGCCTGCCTCCAGACGGGGGCCACGCTGTTCCCGCAGCTGACATTTGATGTCGAGCAGACCCTTCGGGCGGTTCAGGAGCAGCGCATCACGGTCCTGCCCGGGCCGCCGACGATCTACCAGACGCTGCTCGACCACCCTCAGCGGCGCGCGTACGACCTCTCTTCACTGCGGTTCGCGGTGACCGGCGCGACGGTCGTGCCGGTGGTGTTGATCGAGCGCATGCAGTCCGAACTCGACATCGACATCGTGCTCACCGCCTACGGGCTCACCGAGGCCAGCGGGTTCGGCACGATGTGCAGGCCCGAGGACGATGCCGTCACCGTCGCCACCTCCTGCGGACGCCCGATCGCCGACTTCGAGTTGCGGATC
The DNA here is from genome assembly GCA_019242135.1 of Mycobacteriaceae bacterium. GTDB lineage: Bacteria > Actinomycetota > Actinomycetes > Mycobacteriales > Mycobacteriaceae > Mycobacterium. Next base: position 1,097 of record JAFAWC010000214.1, read on the forward strand.
GGCTCTGGCGACACCGGTGCGGGCGAGGTGCTGCTGCGGGGGCCCAACGTGATGCTCGGCTACCTTGACGACCCGGCGGCCACCGCCGAGGCGATCGACCGCGACGGCTGGCTGCACACCGGGGACGTCGGCACTCTTGATGACGCGGGCAATCTGCACATCACCGACCGGCTGAAGGACATGTACATCTGCGGGGGTTTCAACGTCTACCCCGCGGAGGTGGAGCAGACGTTGATGCGACTCGACGGTGTTGCCGACGTGGCGGTCGTCGGTGTTCCCGACCAGCGCCTCGGTGAGGTGGGTAGGGCGTTCGTGGTGCGCCGGCCCGGCGCGGATCTCGACGAGCAGGCCGTGATCGCCTACAGCCGCGAGCATTTGGCGAACTTCAAGGCGCCGCGCTCGGTGACGTTCTGCGAGTCGCTGCCGCGCAACCCGGGCGGCAAGGTGGTCAAGACCGAACTGCGAGAGATGGCGTGATGGATCTGGATTTCGACTCAGCGACCTCGGATTTCCGTGCGGAGGTTCGCTCCTTCCTGACAGCGAACGCAGCGTCGTTTCCGACGAAGTCCTACGACACCGCAGAGGGTTTCGAGCAGCATCGGCGGTGGGACAGGGTGCTCTACGATGCCGGCTTGTCGGTGATCACATGGCCGTCGAAGTACGGCGGGCGCGACGCCGGGCTGCTGGAGTGGGTGGTGTTCGAGGAGGAGTACTTCCGCGCCGGCGCTCCCGGCCGGGCCAGCGCGAATGGGACATCCATGCTGGCGCCAACCTTGTTCGCGCACGGCACCGAAGAGCAGCGGGACCGAGTGCTGCCGAAAATGGCCAGCGGCGAGGAGATCTGGGCCCAGGCGTGGTCAGAACCCGAATCGGGCAGCGACCTGGCGTCGCTACGATCGACGGCGACCAGGACCGACGGTGGATGGCTGCTCAACGGGCAGAAGATATGGAGCTCGCGGGCGGTATTCGGAGACAAGGCTTTCGGGCTGTTCCGCTCCGATCCGGCGGCCGAGCGGCACCGCGGCCTCACGTACGTCATGTTCTCGCTGCATGCCGACGGAATCACGGTGCGTCCCATCGCGCAACTCGGCGGTGACACCGGCTTCGGGGAGATCTTCCTCGATGACGTGTTCGTTGCCGACGAGGACGTGATCGGCCAGCCGGATCAGGGCTGGCGGGCCGCGATGAGCACGTCGAGCAACGAGCGCGGCATGTCGCTGCGCAGCCCGGCGCGGTTCAGCGCCGCCGCCTCTCGGCTCGTTGCGCTGTGGAACGGTGGCCTAGGTGATCCGGGTGGCTCCGGTGGGGTCGGCGGTTTAGGCGACCGGGTCGCGGACGCGTGGATCAAAGCCCAGGCCTATCGCCTTCACACGTTCGGCACGGTGACCCGACTCGCACAAGGTGGTGAGCTGGGCGCCGAGTCGTCGGTGACCAAGGTGTTCTGGTCGGAGCTGGACCTCGATCTGCACCAGACCGCCGTGGACATCCGCGGCGGCGAACTCGCTGACGAATGGACCGACGATCTGCTGTTCGCGCTGGGCGGCCCGATTTACGCGGGCACCAACGAGATCCAGCGAAACATCGTCGCCGAGCGATTGCTGGGTCTGCCCAGGGAGAGTGGACGTTGACGTGTTCTTTGAACTAGACGACCAGCAGCGAGATTTCGCGGCCAGCATTGACGCGGCGCTGGCTGCGGCGGACATGCCCGCGGCGGTGCGGGCGTGGGCGGCCGGCGACTCCGCGCCCGGCCGCAAGGTGTGGACGCGACTGGCCGATCTCGGGGTGACCGCGCTTGCGGTGCCCGAGCGGTTCGGCGGTATCGAGGCGCACCCGGTGGACCTGGTGGTGGCCCTCGAACAGCTCGGCCGCTGGTGCGTGCCGGGCCCGGTGACCGAATCCATTGCGGTGGCACCGGTTCTGCTGGCCGCGGACGACCGCGCCGCCGGCTTGGCTTCGGGTGAGCTCGTCGCCACGGTTGCCCTGCCGCCGGCCGTGCCGCGGGCCGTCGACGCCGAATTCGCGGGCCTGATCCTGGTGGGCGCCGACGGTATGGTCGGCGACGCGACAGCACAGGAGGCCCATGCGTCCGTGGACCCCAGCCGGCGGCTGTACGACGTCAGCGTCGGCGGTGACCGCCGGCCCGCGGATGTCAGCCGCGCGTACGACGTCGGCGCGCTGGCCACGGCGGCGCAGCTGGTCGGCGCCGGTCAGGCGCTGCTGTCGGCGGCCGTCGACTACGCCAAGCAGCGAACCCAGTTCGGCCGCGTGATCGGCTCGTATCAGGCCATCAAACACAAGCTGGCAGACGCCCACATCGCACTCGAGTTGGCGCGGCCGCTGCTGTACGGCGCGGCGCTGTCGCTGGCGGCGGATTCCGGCGATACCGCCCGCGACGTCAGCGCCGCCAAGGTGGCCGCCGCGGAGGCCGCGACGCTGGCGGCGCGGCACGCGCTGCAGACCCACGGCGCGATCGGGTTCACGTCCGAACACGATCTGTCGCTGTGGCTGCTGCGGGTGCAGGCGTTGCGGTCGGCGTGGGGCGGGCCCGCGGAGCACCGCCGGCGTGTGCTGGAGGCGCTGTGAGCGAGGGGCGGGAGCTGCGGTGAGCGAGGAGCGAGAGCTGCTGTGAGCGAGGAGCGGGAGCTGCTGCGGCAGACGGTGCGCGAGCTCGTCACCAAGCACGCCGGGCCGGAAGCGGTGCGCGAGGCGATGGAGTCCGAGCGCGGGTATGACGAGTCGCTGTGGAAACTGTTGTGCGAGCAGGTCGGTGCCGCCGCGCTCGTGGTGCCCGAAGACCTCGGCGGGGCCGGCGGCGAACTGGCCGACGCGGCCACGGTGCTGTCGGAGCTCGGCCGCGCGCTGGTGCCGACCCCGCTGCTGGGTACCACCCTTGCCGAACTCGCGCTGCTTTGCGCCGACGAGGTGGATGCCGACACCGTGGGGAGACTGGCCGAGGGGACCGCCATCGGGGCGGTGGTGTTCGACGCCGACTACGTCGTCAACGGTGATATCGCCGACGTGGTGGTCGCCGTCGACGATGGCCGGCTGGTGCGGTGGACGACGTTCACCGCGCGAGCGGTCACCACGATGGATCCCACCCGGCGGCTGGCGCGAGTGGGCGCGGATGACACCGCGGCGCTGGGAGCCGACCCCGGGATCGCCGACACCGCGTCGATCCTGCTGGCCGTCGAGCAGATCGGTGCCGCGCAGCGCTGCCTGGAGCTGACCGTGGAGTACACCAAACAGCGGGTCCAATTCGGCCGGCCGATCGGCAGCTTTCAGGCACTCAAACACCGGATGGCCGATCTGTACGTCGCCGTCTCCGCAGCGCGGGCCGTCGTCGACGACGCGGTAGCCGACCCCTCGCCGACGGCGGCCGCGCTGGCCCGTGTCACCGCCACCGAAGCGTTCAGCGCGGTTGCCGCGGAAGCCATTCAGATGCACGGCGGGATCGCGATCACCTGGGAGCACGACATCCAGCTGTACTTCAAGCGCGCGCACGGCAGCGCGCAGCTGCTGGGCCCGGCGCGAGACCATCTGCGCTGGCTCGAACGGGAAGTGTTGAATAGCTAGGCGTGACTGACCGGGTAGCTCTGCGGGCGGGCGTGCCGCCGTTCTACGTGATGGACGTGTGGCTGGCCGCCGCCGAACGCGAGCGCACGCATGGCGATCTGGTCAACCTCTCGGCCGGGCAGCCCAGTGCCGGCGCGCCCGCACCGGTGCGCGCCGCCGCGGTGGCCGCGCTGGCCCAGAACCAGTTGGGCTACACGGTCGCGCTGGGCATCCCCGAGCTGCGCTCGGCGATCGCGGGCGCGTATCTCACGCGACACGGGATCGAAGTCTCCGGAGAGGATGTGGTGGTAACCACCGGTTCCTCAGGAGGTTTTTTGCTGGCGTTTCTGGCCTGCTTCGACGTCGGGGACCAGGTCGTGGTGACCAGCCCGGGATACCCGTGTTACCGGAACATCCTGTCCGCGTTGGGCTGTGAGGTCGTCGAGCTGCCGTGCGGTGCGGACACCAGGTTCCAACCGACCGTCGACATGCTCGCCGGCCTCGACCCGCCGGTGCGCGGCGTCGTCGTTGCGAGCCCCGCCAACCCCACGGGGACGGTGATCCCGCCGGCCGAACTGGCGGCGATCGCGGCGTGGTGCTCCGCCAACGGCGTGCAGCTCATCAGCGACGAGGTGTACCACGGTCTGGTGTATCGCGGCGCCCCCGACACCAGCTGCGCGTGGGAGACGTCGCGCGATGCCATCGTGGTGAACAGCTTCTCGAAGTATTTCGCGATGACGGGGTGGCGGCTGGGCTGGCTGCTGGTGCCTGCTGAATTGCGGCGCGCGGTGGACTGCCTGACCGGAAACTTCACGATCTGCCCGCCGGTGCTCGCGCAGTTCGCAGCGGTGGCCGCGTTCACGCCGTCGGCGGTCGCCGAAGCGGATGCGCGCGTCTCGCACTATGCGGTCAACCGGGAACGGCTGCTGTCCGGGCTGCGCGCCCTCGGGCTCGACCGGCTCGCACCGACCGACGGGGCGTTCTACGTCTACGCCGACGTCTCTGACATCACCTCCGACTCGCTGGCGTGGTGTTCGAAGCTGCTGACCGACACGGGTGTGGCGATCGCGCCGGGCATCGACTTCGACACCGTGCGCGGAAACTCGTTCGTGCGGCTGTCGTTCGCGGGGCCGACGGCGGACATCGATGAGGCGCTTTCGCGGATGGGGGCGTGGCTGGGGCGGTAGGGTCGGTCGGGGGTCGGTTCGGGTCGGTCGGGGGTCGGTT